>CAKVCJ010000004.1 GCA_934725655.1 uncultured Brachyspira sp. | reverse complement strand
ATTTTAGCGAGATATTAAATAAATCAAGATTATCCACATTAAAACTTATGCCAAAAATGTATGAACATATATGGCTCGGCAAAATAAAAAATAAACAGGGAAAAGTTTTTTTGTATTCAAAATTAAAGTTCTATGATGAAAATAAAGAAAGAGATAAATTATATTCTTATGAGCATAAAGCGATAGTTGACCCTGCATTTGGGGAATATAATTGTTTTACTGCAGTTATAATATACACGCAAATAGAAAACAATATTTATTTGATAGACAGCGGACTAATGCGTAATGATTCAAACTCAACAACAGATGAAAGCATTACAAATTTTTTAGTAAGCAGAAATGTTAAAAAAATATTATGCGAAAGTAATTTTGCACAAAAAGAATTAGTAAAAAGGCTTGAGAAACATTTTGAAGTAACCCCATTTTTTGTGCATAAAAATAAAATAGAGAGAATAGTAAATGCAAGTTATGTTATATATGAGAAGGTGTATTTTCCTATAGGCTGGCAGGAAGTGCCAGATGGTTCTGATACGGATAAGTGGCTTCAAACAAACAATGGACGCGGATACATAGCCCTTCGTCAATTGCTTAATTTTGATGATTCTGTAAACAATATTAAAGGAGATGTTTTTAGTTATTTGGATTTTCCGGATGCATTATCGAGCTTAATAAACTTTGGAATGGAAGATGCAGAAGATAATGAAAAAATTGAAGGAGAAGATAATAATAGTTTGATAGATTTTATTTTTGGGAATTAATTTTTTATCAACTTTTCCCGACTTCGCACCCATACCTAAAGGTACTTCCTACGGTCGCAGGCATTTCCTTCGGTCGCAAAAGAACTGGGGATGCTACCCTACGGGCACGCTTCGCAGGGGTCTAGTCCCCGCAAATAATAAAAAACTTAAAATTTTGTTGTTCTTTTTCCCGCAGCAAAAAGAACCAAAAAGTGCAAATGTAATAGCTTTATAAATACTCTATCTTCATATATAAGGAATATGTATCAAATATAACGTAATACCTAAATCTGAGATAAAAATGCAGCCTTTTTGCTTCTTTGTGGCAACAAAAGAAGTAGGGGTTTGGGGGCTAGCCACCAACATATAAAAACAAAAATATATAAACTTAAAAGTTTTCAATATATATAATAAGTTTTTTTATTCAACTTTTTCCCGCCGCAAAAAGTTGCAAAAAGTGCAAACTTTTTAACTATATATGTTGGAATATAATTAAATATAAAAAATAATACCATATGTTTTTAGATATACTTCATAAAAATGCAGTCTTTTTGGTTCTTTGTGCCACGCCGCAAGGGCACTTCCTTCGGTCGCAAAAGAACTGGGGGCGTGTACCCTAGGGGCACGCTTCGCAGGGGGCAAAGCCGCCATAAACAAAAAAATTAATAAATCAAAAATTGATAAAACTTAAAATTTCTACTATATAAAAAAGGAGCATATATGGATAATAATTTAAACTATATAAAAGAAATGAATGAAGAGCTTATTAAAACAAGGTCTTATATAGGCAATATTAATAATGCTATTGGCATTGAATTAAAAGAAAGTTCAAATCTTGCTGCAGATTCCATTAACTTAATTAAAGAGAGCATAAATAAAATAGATATAAAAAGTTTTTCTTCTGATATTAATAGCGTCCTTTCAAGTACATCAACTCTATATGGCAGTATATTATCAAGTTTCTTTTCATTTTTTGATTATGACTTGAGTATTTATGACAATGCAATTAATGAAGCAAAACAAAAGCTCGAAGAGTTTAATAATTATCAAGATGAGCTTAGAGAAAGCAGCAAAGAAAAAGAAGATGAATATTATAATAATTTTTTAGCTCGTTTAGATGAGGAATTAGAACTTGCTGTAGAAAATAATGACTTAATGAGTGCTGAAGCTATTAGAATAAAAAAAGAAGAGATAGCAAAAAAAAGAGAAGAGGAAAATAAATTATTATTATTAGAAAAAGAAAAGAATGCTCAAAAAGAATTATTAGAGAGAAACTTAGCAGAGGCTGAATATAAAAAAGATTATGCCAAATGGGAAAATGAAGTAAAATTGGCAGAGATGGAAAAAAGCAAGGCTATTGCTGATGCTGTTTTAATACCTTCACTTGCAATAGCAAAATCTGCATTAGGTGTAGCTACTTCTTTTGCTGAAGGCGGTTTGGTTGGTTTTGCTGCAGGTTTAGCTGTTTCTGCTACAACTGTTGCTTCTGCTGTTTCTGCTGCTTCTGGTATAGTATCTTCTACAAATGCTTTAGACAGTGTAAAATCTAATCCCCCTACTCCTCCAAAGTTTGCTTTTGGTACTACAGGTTACACCATTCCTGATGGAGGCTCTGCTATAGTTGGAGAGATGGGAGCTGAACTTATAAAAAATAATGCTGGTAAAATCACCGTTCAAAGCAATGCACAGTTAAATGATAATTATAATTCAAGAGATTCTATGCATATAGAAAATGTTATTTTTAATGTTTCTCAAGTATTAACTGAAGAAGAAGTTTATAAGTATATGAATGATTATAAATATAGAAACTCACAAATGTATGTAAGATAAGTGATAAAAAGTTATACCGCTTATCTTACATAATTTTTTTTGCCAAAATTTAATCACTTAAAATATATTTATCTGCTTTCATTCCATTGACTAATAGCATCATCATTGGATAATTCTGAAATAGAGCTTTTGTTAAATTTAGGTTCTTTATGTTCTTTTAATTGTGATACATAATGTTTTG
Organism: uncultured Brachyspira sp.; assembly: GCA_934725655.1. Taxonomy (GTDB): domain Bacteria; phylum Spirochaetota; class Brachyspiria; order Brachyspirales; family Brachyspiraceae; genus Brachyspira. Next base: position 19,394 of record CAKVCJ010000004.1, on the reverse strand, counting down.
TAAGTAAGCATACTGGTTTATTAAGTATTATTAAAATGACAATGTTAAGTAATGCCATCACTCCCATAAACATATCACCTGCTCCCCATATAGTTTTAAACTCTGCTAATGAACCAGCAAATACCATAGCTATAGTCATAAGCCCAACTATTACATATGAAACCATATTATCTTTTAAAGCAAAAGCACCTGTTTTTATATAGAAGAAATTACCAAGTATAGAGCTATAAGATAACAATAATATACATACAGTTATAAAATAAGAACCAAAACTTCCTAAGTGCGATTCCATAGCATATTGGAAAAGCTTTATTCCTTCCATATCTTTAACAGCCTTCATAGCTTCTGGAGATAATAAAAGTATAAAACCAGAAATAGAACATATAAGCAAAGTATCTGTAAATACAGAGAACATTTGTATAAAACCCTGTTTGCAAGGGTGAGAAGTATGAGCGGCTGCGGCTGCATGAGGTGCTCCTCCCATACCTGCCTCATTTGAAAATAATCCTCTTTTTAATCCGTTAGAAATTGTTGCTCCTACAGCACCTCCAAATACTGCACTTGGCTTAAAAGCTTGTACGAATATATTCTGAAATACTAAAGGAACTGATGATAAATTAGTAAAAAATATATAAAGACCTATAAGTATATATGGTATTGCCATAACTGGTACTATAAATACGCAGGCATGTGTTATAGTGTCTCTCTTTTTGCTGAATAATATTAATGCTGTAATAATCGTTAAAACAACAGCAGTAATCATTACAGATACATTATATTTTGATAAGGCATTTGATATTGTATTAGCCTGAACTCCATTAAAAGTAGTGTAAGTGAATATCATACATAAAGCAAATATAGTAGCTATTATTGGTTTTTTAAGTTTACTTTTTATATAAAAAGAAGCTCCTCCTATAAACTTTCCTTGAGAATCTTTTTCTTTATATAATTGTGCGAGCGTACTTTCTGTGAAAGCTAAACTTCCTCCCAAAATAGCCATAAGCCACATCCAAAATAATGCCCCCGGTCCTCCTGCAGAAATAGCTCCCATAACTCCAGTAATATTTCCTGTACCTACTCTTGAAGCCGTACTTATACAAAAACTTACAAAGCCTGAAACGCCGTCGCCTTTTTCATGTTTTGAAAATAGAAGTTTTAAAGCATGTATAGAGTGCGAAATTTGTATTCCTTTGAGTCTAATAGTAAAAAATACAGCCACCACAAAAAATACTGATAAGAGCAAATATCCATACATGACATTATTGGTGTTTGTTATAATAGCATTAATAATATTCATAAGTGCATCCTCTTAAAAAAATCATAAATATTATAATCGTAAAAATTACTAATCATAGTATTGCATAATACTATATATTATTTTTATGATTTTGTCAAAAAGTTTTTATATGAGTTTTGAATAGATTTTATTGATGATTTTTTATTGTTCTTTTTTTTCGCCTTACACTCTGCGAACTTCGTCAAAGAACCAAAAATTGCAAATAAAATAATAGTAAAAAATAGTAGTACTTTTTAAAAAATAAAACAGCATATTTTATTTGAATTTATACTATATATATTTTAAAAATATTGACTACAGTATATGCGTTTTTTGCAACTTTTTTGAGCGACAAAAAAGTTGAATAAAAAACTTATAAAAAATATAGTTGTTTATGCATATAATAGTTTTAGTAAAATCACTGTTTCCAACCCATTTCATCACATATTTTTTTATAAGCTTCATAATCATCCTTAGCTAAATTTATAATTTTTTGTTTATATTCCTCTTTTAATTTATCATCAGCTAACTTATAACCTTCAATAAAATCATTATAAGCTTCTTCTATTAATTTATTTTTTTCTTTTTTATTTTTGGTATTATTTGCTAATAATTGTTTTGCTAATACCATATTAAAATAAGCATCTGAATTGTTTGGATTTAATTCTATAGCTTTATTATAATCTTTAATAGCTTCTTCATATTGCTCTAAATTCTTTTTAGCATTACCTCTATTATTATAAGCATATGAATTGTTTGGATTTAATTCTATAGCTTTATTATAATCTTTAATAGCTTCTTCATATTTACCAGAATTCTTCTTAGCAACACCTCTATTATTATAAGCATCTGAATTGTTTGGATTTAATTCTATAGCTTTATCATAATCTTCAATAGCTTCTTCATATTGCTCTAAATTCTTTTTAGCATTACCTCTATTATTATAAGCATCTGAATTGTTTGGATTTGATTCTATAGCTTTATAATAGTCTTTAATAGCTTCTTCATTATTTCCTAAATATGATTTACTAACTCCTCTATTATTATAAGCATCCGAATAATTAGGATTTAATTCTATAGCTTTATCATAGTCTTTAATAGCTTCTTCGTTATTTTCTAAATCTGATTTAGCAAGACCTCTATTATAATAGGCCATAGAACAAATATTTTTATATTTAGAATATTCTTTAGAGTTTTTATCATATCCTTTTAATAAATTATCTGTCATTTTTATAATTTTGTTATAATAATTTATAGATGAATTATAGTCTTTATTATTATAAGCCTGATAAGCTAAATTTAATAAATTTGATATTTCTATACTTATATTATTTTTTTCTATTAATTTTTTAGTTTCTTCTTCTGCTTGTTTTTTTATATTTTCTATTGATTTAGAAGATTCATCTTTTATTTTATTTATATTATCAAATGCTTTTTCATTTTCAAGCTTTAATTTTCCCAATTCATTTTTTATAGAATTCATAGTATCATTAATATGTATTTTTTCTTTATCTATATAATATGATGTTTCTTTGTATTGTTTATCAATATCTTTTAGAAAATTATTAATATTATCCTGTTGTTTATTAATATTTTTTTGTGTTTCTATATCCATATCAAATATAAATTTTTTGGCTTCAAGTTTAAATTCTGACATTTCTTTTTTTAATCTTTCTATATCTTCCAAATTTTCCTTACTTTCAGATAAAATATTGTTATTGATAAATATACTAGCAAATGTAAATACTATCATTATTACTGACAAGAATGCAAACCAAAAATTTAATAAATCATTTGAGTTTTTCATTATCTCTGCCATTGAGGACTCTAATATTTTTGTATCTAAATTAATTACTACATTATTAGTTGCAATAGATTGTAAATGATTGGTGTAATTTTCTAATGCTTCATCAAATCTGTTTTCTATATTTTTGGTATGTATAAAATATATTAATGCAAATAAAAATATTGATAATAAAAATAAAGTTATAATTATAGATTTAATTTCCCTATCTTTCATAAATAATCCTCAAGCTCTCTACTATATTATACAGTATTATGAAAATTATTAAACAATATATAAATAGATTATAGAACTACATATACTTCTTTTTATTATTTATCTGAATAGTAAAGAAAAAATAAAAATTTACTTACACTCCCCGCCCTTTATTCTCCATTACTATATTTAAAATTATAACTTCATTAATATTTTAAAACTTATATTCTAAAAGCATCCCCGCCCAAGTTTTTATTAGATTCAAAATTACTCCACCGCACGATGAACGGATTTTTTTATATAATAAAAATTATAATCTTAACTTAATTTATATTTTTTATTAGGCTTAACGTGCGTTTAATATACTATCATTAATTATATTTAAAATTGTTATCTATGTAATTCTTCACTTCTGTTAAATCATTGAATTTTTTATAAGACAACTCTTTCTCATCTTCATCCGATAATAAAAGCAAATCAGGAATATAAAATCTCTTTTCTATATTAGCATTCTTAGCAGATAATAATCCATTTTTTGAATCTTCTAATATTATTACATTATTTTTATCAGCATTAAAATGATTACAGGCATTATTATATAAATCAGGATTCGGTTTAGCATATTCTACCTCATCTCCGCATATTATATAATCAAATCTCTCTTTTAAATTTGTCTTTTCTAAATATAAATCAACTTTTTTTCTTATGCTTGAACTTGCTATAGCTTTTTTAATTTTATTTTCATTTAAAAAATTTATTAATTCTTCAGCACCTTTTTTTATCTTAATACCGTCTTCTCTTACTATATTGAATGATTCTTCTATTTGATTTTTGATAATATCGTAAAATAATTGCTCATTATTATTTGAAATTTCCATTACAAGATTTTTTATAGAGTTTTCATTTGAACCTAATATTTTACTAAAAAATAATTTTTCAACATCTATATTAACATTATAATTTTGGAAAGATTTCTTCCAAGCAGCTAAACTTATACTCTCTGTATCAAGAAGTAATCCATCCATATCAAATATTACTAAATCTAATTTATCCATATTTTATTCCTTTTATTTTTATTAAAAATATAGTTTTATGATGATAATATAATACAATTTTTTTTCAATATCATAAACTTAATATATTTTAAAATTAAAAAAGTTTATTTCTTAAATATATTATTTTAATTTATTATTTCTCTAATGTTTGTATTAATTTATAATTATAAACTAATACAAAAGAATAATTCTTTTTTAAGAATGGTTAGAAAAAATAATAAAAATAATTTTTGACAAAATTTTAAATATCTAGTATATTATGTTTATTATATTAATTAGAGTTATTATATGGCTATATTTGATAAATTGCTTCATTCTAAGATAAAAAATAAACTTTCTAAAAAAATATATGAAGACTTACAAAAGAAAGCTATTAATGCTCAAGAGGCAGAATATACAAATTACATACCTATAAAATATGACTCATCAGAAAAAATAAATTATATATGTTCTATAAAAGATGGAATCGTTTATTCTGATTGGGGATTCATATTTACAAAGAATGGTAAATTTATAAAAGACAATTTATCAGATCATATTTTTCATCATATTGGTTTTTTTCCAGGTAAATTTTTATTTTATAAATTGAGAATAAAAACAAAAATTAAAGGAAATGTTTTTGTATTAAAATCACAGTGGCAGAACTACTACGGACATTGGGTTCATGATATATTATCAAGATTATTTCTATTACAAGATTCAGGATTATTTAATAACATAGATACATTTATTATAAGTCAAGGATGTAAATCAAAATTTTACAGAGAAAGTCTTGAAATATTTGGAATAAAAAATGTTATCAATGTATCTGATGAAAAAAAGATAGAATGTGAGAATTTATTTTTTAGTTCATTTCCAAGTATGCTCCCATCAAACCCTTTTAAATGGCAATGTGATAAATTTTTGGAACTTACTAAAAATTTGTTAAAAAAATGTACTATTGATTTTTATGATAAAATATATATAAGCCGCAGAAAAGTGAAAACAAGAAACATACTTAATGAAAAAGAATTAATTGATATACTTATTAATTTAGGATATAAAGTTGTTTATCCTGAAGATTATTCTGTAGCTGATCAATTTTGTTTGTTTCATAAAGCTAAAAAAATAATCTCTATTTTAGGAAGCGGATTAAGTAATATAGTATGCTGCAGTTCAGATACTTCTATTCTTGGGATAGTAGCATATATTTGTTATGAAGATTGCCATAAAAATATATGCAGCACAATAGGTATGAAATATTATGAATATATAGAAAATAATCCTAAAAATATACATTATTTTTATAATATTGAAAACAGAAACAAATTTAATTTTACTATAGACTTAGATAAATTTAAGAAAGTTCTTAATGATTTTGAAAATGGAATTTGAGTTATAATATATAAAAAGTTATTTAGAATCCCCGCGCCTTATTCTTTATTGGTATATTTTAAATTATAACTTCATTTATATTTAAAACTTATATTCTAAAAGCACGCCCGCCCAAATTTTTATTAGATTTAAAATCAATTTGCCGCACGGTGAACATATTTTTAAATATAATAAAAGTTGTATTATTAAGTTATTTATAGTTTTTTATTTAGCAAACCGTGCGTTGTAAAAATTTAAAAATTAAAAACCGCTTGGGCGGGCACTACAAATTCTTATGAAGCAATAAAGAAGTAAAAAACAGAAATGACAGATAAAATTAAAAAGTATAAAGGGTGGGGAATGATAATAAATTAAAAAAATAAAAGCCTCTTTATAAGAGTTTATTAAGAGGCTTTTATTTATAATTCTATTTATAAATTATTATTTTTATTCTTCAACTTTCAAATGAAGCTCTTCCAATTGTTCATCATCAACAGTAGAAGGACAGCTGCTCATCAAACATTGTCCCTTCTGAGTTTTAGGGAATGCTATAACCTCTCTTATGCTATCTTGTTTTTGAAGTAGCATAATAACTCTGTCTATACCAAAAGCCATACCGCACATAGGAGGAGCACCATATTTTAAAGCATCAAGTAAGAAACCAAATCTTATTTTAGCTTTCTCATCATCTATGCCTAAAAGTTTGAATATAGCAGCTTGTACTTTGCTGTCATATATACGTTGACCGCCGCCGCCTATTTCATTTCCGTTTAATACCAAGTCATAAGTATCGCTTCTCACTTTTAAAGGTTCGCTTTCAAGTATAGCAACATCTTCAGGTACAGGCGCAGTAAATGGGTGGTGAGTAGCGGATATTCTCTTTTCTTTGTGGTCATATTCAAATAATGGAAACTCTACTACCCATAAGAAGTTTAATTTGTCTTTGTCTATTAAGTTTAATTTCTCAGCAACTCTTAATCTTAAATTACCTAAAGCATCAAATGTAACTTTTGGAGTGTCAGCAACAAAGAAGAGTAAATCGCCTTTTTCTGCTTTTGTAACTTCTAATATTTTCTTTTGATTTTCTTCAGAGAAGAATTTCACAATGTTAGATTCAAGTCCGTTTTCAGTAACTCTCATCCAAGCAAGTCCTTTAGCTCCAAATATTCCAACATATTTAGTAAAGTCATCAATATCTTTTCTGCTTAATTTCTCTCCGCCTTTAACATTCAAACATCTTATTATAAATTTGTTTTCTAAAGCATTTTTAAATACTGCAAAATCGCATCCTCTAACAGCCTCTTCAACATTAATAAGTTTTAATTCAAATCTCGTGTCAGGCTTATCGCTTCCATACATCTCCATAGCATCATAATAATTTAATCTAGGGAATGGAGTTTTTAAATCTATATTGTAAACATCTTTAACTATATTAGAAACTACTTTTTCCATTATAGATAAAAACTCATCAGTATTAAGGAAAGAAGTCTCAATATCAACTTGAGTAAATTCAGGCTGTCTGTCAGCTCTCAAATCTTCATCACGGAAACATTTAGCTATTTGATAGTATCTATCAAAACCGCCAATCATAAGTATTTGTTTGAATATTTGAGGAGATTGAGGCAATGCATAGAAATCTCCCGCATTCAATCTTGAAGGAACAAGAAAATCTCTCGCACCCTCAGGAGTACTTTTATTTAATATAGGAGTTTCTACATCTATAAAACCATTGTCAGATAAATGTTTTCTAAAAGCATTAGTAATTTCAAATCTTTTATATAAATTGTTGAATACTTTTGGTCTTCTTAAATCTAAATATCTATATTTTAATCTTATATCTTCTCCAGTATCTATATCATCTTCAAGAAGGAAAGGAGGAGTTTCAGAAGTATTAAGAAGCTCCATTTTTTCAACCATCACTTCAATTTCACCAGTAGGAATTTTAGGGTTAATCATTTCCGCACTTCTTGCTCTTACTTTACCTTCAACGCTGATAACATATTCGCTTCTTAAATCTTGAGCGTCATTATGTGCTTCTTTGCTTATTTCAGGATTGAAAACTATTTGCACAAATCCTGTTCTGTCTCTTAAATCTACAAATATTACACCGCCATGGTCTCTTCTTCTTAAAACCCATCCTGCAAGCTTTACTTCTTTACCAATATCATTTTTTGTTAATATTCCATTATAGGCACTTTTAAAACGCATATTAATTCCTCTTTTAATTGATTATTTTTATAATAAAAAATAAGATATATTCTCTTTTTTGGATAAACATAGTCATTATATTATAGATGCCAAAAAAATCAATAATTTCAATATAAAATATTTTTTGTTTAAAGTAAAATTATTTTAAATATATATTTTGTATATAAACTTATAATAAATATAGTTTGTCATACATAGTATATTATTGGATATTATCAACTTTTTTGCTGTTCTTTTTTACGCATTCGCACCCATACCTAAAGGTACTTCCTACGGTCGCACCACAGGCACTCCTTTTAGTCGCTCTGCGGACTTCTTCAAAAAGTTTTTACCCTTCGGGCACGCTTCACGAAAACGCACATGTCAAAAGAACAGTATTTTTGCTTATTTATACCAACAGTATATATATCATTTAAATCATTAAAAAAATTTTCGTTTTATTCTTTACGTATTTATAAATATGATGATTTATCAATTTTTCTATACTACATAATTAAAAAAGGGAATGTTTATTAACATTCCCATTCATTATTTCTTTTTTTATTAACTATATATTCTAAAGTCCATCTCTGGAAATATATCATCACGCCATTCTAATTTACTAAGCCACTCTTCGTTTAAATCTCTGTTTTTTATAGCGTAATAAAGGTCAGTAAATCTCTTTATATATAATTTAGTAGTATTAACAGCATAATCAACCATAGTTCCTGTATGCATGATGAAAGCCCAATCGCTGCTTTGTGCTAATAACAATTCGCGTGCCGCCTGATTCAATGCTCTCTCATAAAGCCCTGTTTCATTATAATAATCATGAGCAAGCTCTATCATACGTTCTGCCGCTTTGTGTAAATGTCTGTAAATCCAACCGTTAGTACCGTTAAGCCAAACTTCACCATAACCATTAGCTCCCCAGCTTGACATTGAAGGCATAGATATTTGATTGATAGGATGTCTTTCTAAATATTCTTTTGGTGTAATTGTTTCTATAGTGTTTTGGTCATAATGAATCTTTCTCATTAAGAACTCTATAAACATAGGGCCTTCATACCACCAGTGTCCGAATAATTCAGCATCATAAGGTGATACTACTATAGGAGGTCTGTCGTCCATCACTGAAGCTAAATACTCTATCTGCTTTTCTCTGTTAAACATAAAATTACCAGAATGCTCGCCTGCAGCCTCCATAGCCCACTCTGGATTATAAGGCTCTTTAGCACAATCTTTGCCAGTAATTCTATAATATTTTATGCCTGTGTTTTTTCTAAGACCATTGCTCTGTATAAACTCTTTTATATATTCAAAAGGCAAATCATATCCAATGTCTCTGTAAAACTCTCTATATCTTGGGTCTCCAGGATAGCCTACCTCAGCACTCCAAACACTTCTTGAACTTTCAATGTCTCGTCCGAAAGCAGCAACCCTGCTCTCTCTGGAACAATATAGAGGTGCATAAACTCCATATTTTGGAACCCTATCAGCATACATTATACCATGCGTATCAACAAAGAAATATTTAATACCATTGTTTGCCAGATGTTTTTCAAGTCCCGGGAAAAATCCGCATTCTCCAAGCCATATTCCTGTAGGTTTTCTTCCTAAATGCTTCTCATGTGTTTTTATGGCCATTTTTAACTGTGCTTCTATTGCCTTAGGATATTCCTGCATAAATGGAAAAAAGCCATGAGTGGCGCCGCAAGTGATTATCTCTAAATTTCCTTTCTCTAAAAAATATCTAAAACCATTAAGCAAGTTTTTATTATATTTATAGACAAATATATCTCTTATCTTTCTAAACTTATCTCTATAAAACTCAGCAGTATGATGAAAATTAGGGTCTAATGAAGTTCTTTCAACTTCCATTTCTGCAAGTTTTATTAATTTTTCTATATAGTTAACGTATCTATTTTGAAGAAGCTCATTTGCAAGCATATTCATAAGAGGAGGTGTTACGCTCATAGTGATTTTGAAATTTATTCCGTCATTAACCATTCTGTCATAAGCATCAAGAAGCGGTATATATGTTTCAGTAATAGCTTCGTATAACCATTCTTCCTCTAAAAAGTTTTCATGCTCTGGGTGTCTAACATAAGGGAGATGAGCATGAAGCACTAAAGCTAAATAGCCTTTTGACATAAAACATTCCTTAATTTCTTTTATTTTTTCTATAATAATATTATATAAAATTATAATCTTAAAATCAAGACTATAATTATATTAAAAACATCAAATTTTCATACAAATCTATTATATTAATAAACTTGAAAAAAATATTTTTGTCTGTAAAATATAAAAAATATAAAAATTAAGGAATATGAAATAATATGGACATTTTCTCTTTTACTAATAAATCTAACAACAATAAAACAAATACTGACACTATACTCTTTAACAGCGAAGCAATACTTGGAAAACCATTAATAATAAACGAACAAAACAATTACAGCCATTTTATAAACTCTATAGAAGGAACTTGTATAGCATTAATTGCTGATGGTTTGGGGGATACTTTTGCTTCAAAACTTGCTGCTGATGTTTACAACGAAAACTTTTTAGACTTAGTGGAACTTGTGGGCGAGCAAGAAGTAATAAACTGGATAATGCATAACTTCATCAAATTAGAAGTGAATGCTGCAAGAGAATCTGCTGATGATGCTCAAAAATCTATGGCGGGTGCTTCTATTGCGGGGGTATTATATCATAAGTTTGCGGGGGTGTTTGTGTTTCATGCTGGGGACGCTAAAGTGTTTTGCATAGATAAAAACAAAGCTTCTCAAATAACAAGAGATCATGTTAATGGATATGCTCTTGAAAATTGTGCTTGTGCTGGAGGCGGACACTACATTACAATAGAAGGCTCAAGAAGAAACAAAAATCATAACTATTTTATTGCTACTAATTCTATGTGCGAGGCTATAGCATCCAATTATAGTTCTTTAGAAGATGGCGTTTACAATTTAATGAACTTAAACGCAGAAGAGGCTATAAACAAATTAAAAACTATTAATACTAATGATAATATCATAGCCTTAGGATTAAAAAATCTTTTTACTATTTAACAATTTATATATAAAAAACCTTGACAATGCATATTATTTAACTATACTTTATTTATAACATGTAAAAATACTATATACAATAATATGCTGAAAATGGAAATACCAAGCAGTAAAATGTTAATACCATATATCTCTGAAATCTTTATTCAGTATTTGCATTCACATAATATAAAAGATGCCGACGCTATGCAAATAGCCTTTGAAGAAGCTCTAACAAATGCAATAGTTCATGGCAACAATAACGATTACAGTAAAAATGTGAATATATCATTTAATATAAAACAAAATATGCTTGAAATAAGTATAGAAGATCAAGGCAGCGGATTTAATTACAAATCTGTAAAAATTAATGATGATGACATATATAAAAAAAATGGCAGAGGCATGCTATTAATATCACTCTATACAGACAGCTTTCATTTTGAAGAGTACGGCAGAAAAATAGTGATGAATAAATATTTAAATTAAAAATATTATAATCTTAATATATGCCCCTCAAATTATTACAATAGAATGCGTAATAATTTTGATAGATGTATTATTTAGTATTTATATTTTATGATTAAAAACTCTTCAATAATAAAATAAATTATTTTCAAGGTTTAAGTTATGGAAATTAGGATATTAAAATATTTTTTAACAACTGTAAGAGAAGGCAACATCACTAAAGCGGCAAAGTATCTTAATCTCACTCAGCCTAATTTATCCAGACAAATAAATATGCTTGAAAGAGATATAGGGCATAAACTATTTGAAAGGAAGCATAATAATATAATTCTTACACCTGAAGGCATTCTATTAAAAAAAAGAGCCGAAGAAATAATAGATATGATAGAAAAAACCAGAGCGGAATTCAATTTTACTGATAAAGTTATAGCGGGAGATATATTTATTGGTGCGGGTGAAACTTGGGCTATGAGTTTAGTTGCTTCGGTTATGAAGAATATGCAGAAGGATTATCCTCATATAAAGTACAATATTTACAGCGGAAATTTTCAAGACATTACAGAAAAGCTTGATAAGGGATTACTCGATTTTGGTTTATTAATCGACCCTGCTGATTTATCTAAGTATGATTATTTAAAAATACCCGCAAAAGATACTTGGGGATTAATCATGAGAAAAGATTCGCCTCTTTCAAAAAACAAGAATATAACAAAAAAAGATTTATTAAATATTCCTTTAATAATTTCAAGGCAGGTGATAGAAACAGAAATGCAGGATAATGATTTTTTGAGATGGTTTTCTGACACTTTTGATAAGCTTAATATAACAGCAACTTATAACCTAATTTATAATGCTTTGATTATGGTTAGTGAAGGTATGGGGTATGCTTTATGTTTAGATAAATTAATAGACAATATGCATAATAAAAATATTTGCTTTATACCTTTGAAGCCAAAATTAGAATCTGGTATTAACATTATATGGAAGAAGAATCAGGAGTTTTCAAGGGCTTCCAAAATATTTTTGGATAGGCTTGCAAATAAGTTTAAAATTTAATTCACAACGCACGTTAATAAAAATAAAAAACATAAATTCATTTATATTTTTTATATAGTTATAAATAAAAGAGTTTAACCGTGCGGTAAGTTTATAACAAAATTTAAAAAAGCTTGGGTGGGTGCTTTAGATTCTAATTAAAGTAAAAAATATAAAACAATTTTTAATACAAAATAAAATTTTAAAATATTGAGGGTGGGATTGAAAATAAATTTTTAAAACTTTGTTTACGCTTGCCCGCCCTTTATGCTTTTTGATTTTATTAGTTATTTTTATCTTTATTTCTTTATAGTTTAAATTGTAAATATAACTCCCGCCCAAGCTTTATTTTAATTTATAGTTAACATACCGCACGGTTAGTAAAATTATATAAGATAAATGAATTGAGAATTATAATTGATATTATAAATAAAAGTTTATTTACCGTGCGTTAAAAAATTACCCAAGCATCAATATATAATACTTGGGTGTTTTATGCTAATGACAGAAGTTATTTTAAATTATCTTTGAAGAACTGTGATAATTTATCAAAAGGAATTTTCTCCATATTGTCATATAGATCAACATGGTCAGCATCTTCTACTATTATTAACTCTTTTGGTTCTAATGCTTCTTTATAAACATCTTCAGAATAGTATCTTGAATGAGCATTTTCTCCAGCTACTAAAAGTATAGGAGTAGGTGAAACATCTTTAATATTAGACATTAAAGGGAAATTCCAAAATGATACAGGCATTGTAGCAGTCCAAGAAGTAACGAAGTTTATAGCACGAGGGTGATAAGCTCTTTTAGCATAATAGTTGTAGAAAGCAGCAAATACAGGGTCAGCATTTTCAGGAAGCTCTTCAGGCACAACCATTGCAGAAGCCATTAAATTATTGTTTTCATCAAAATAAGGTTCATGATTACCTAAGGCATATGTTTTACTTTCAGCATCTTTCCAACGCTGTTCGCTTAAATATTCTCTTATTTTTCTCCTTTGTTCAGGAGTATAATAGTCTTGATGACCTTTGCTCATATCTCTTGACATATCATACATTGAAAGAGTGGCAAGAGCTTTTATTCTTGTGTCAGTTCCAGCTGCAGTAATAGCCATACCAGAAAATCCGCAAATACCTATTGCACCAATTCTGTTTCTGTCTACATAATCAAGCAAACCTAAATAATCTACAGCAGCACTATAATCTTCGGTAAATATATCAGGTGAAGAAGTGTTTCTTACATCGCCGCCGCTCTCACCTGTAAAAGATGGGTCGAATGCTAAAGCAACAAAACCATAAGCAGCCATCTCCTGAGCATATAATCCTGAAGCCTGTTCTTTAACAGCTCCAAATGGTCCAGATACAACTATCGCAGGATTTTTTTGATTAGTATAGTTTTCTGGTAAATATAAATCTCCTGCTATTTCTATTCCATAACGATTTTTAAATCTTACCTTTTTCATTTCTATGTTTGTGTAAATTTTAAAAACTCTTGTATCCATTTCATCTCCTCCTTTAGATTGATTATTTTGGTTATTTTGGGATTGATTACAAGACACTAAAAAAGTTAATATTAAAGCTATTGCTAATATTGTTTTTTCATTTAACGCTCCTTATCATTAATTAAATTTTATTTATTATAAATTTTTTATAATTTTGGCAGGCACGCCTCCAACTATCACATTAGAAGGAACATCTTTATTAACCAAAGCACCAGCAGCTATTATTGAGTTGTCTCCTATAGTTACGCCTCCAAGTATATTAGCCCCAGAGCCTATCCAAACATTATTTCCTATCACCACTTTTGACGGATATGTTGTGCTTCTATGTTCTAAATCAAAACCATGATTTAAAGTTGATATAGTAACATTCATTCCAAGAAATACATTGTCTCCTATAGTAATTCCGCCTCTGTCTTGAAATGAGCATCCGCAGTTAAAAAATACGTTCTTTCCTATTTTTGTGTTTCTTCCAAAGTCGCTATAAAATGGCGGAAAGCACATAAAACTTTCATCTATATTTTCGCCTGTTAGCCTTTCAAATAATTTTCTCACTTCTTCTGGAGTGTGATAACTGTTATTAATTTCCATACATGTTTTTATTGCATTTTGTGCACATTCATGCAAAAATGGTGAGAGCTCTTTATCAATGCTCGATACAGGGTTCCCGTCTTTGCAATATTTTATAAACTCTTCGATATTCATTTGTTATTCCTTATTTTTATTAATTGATTTTATTTTATAAAGAAAATGTATTATATCAAATATTTATGAGTTATATCTTTTTATGCTTAAAAGGTATAGTATTTAACTTTAATATTCATTTCATTTAAATGAATTTGATTTTTTATCTCTTTTGTATAATACTTATTATATAGCGTTTATTATATTCAAATATAATAAATTATCTTAAAAATAAGGATTTGCGATGATAGAAAATTTTATACCTAATAAAAAAGTATTCGTTTTTGATACAAATGTTATACTGCATGATTTTAAATCAATATTCTCTTTTGAAGAAACTAATATTGTTATACCTATTACGGTTTTGGAAGAGGTTGATAAGTTCAAAAAAGGAAGCGATACAATTAATTTTAATGCGAGGGAGTTTATAAGAGAGCTTGATGCTATAGTTGAAAAAAATGAAAAAACTGAAGGGGTTAAAGACATATTTAAAAAAGGTGCTTTGCTTGATAATAAGAGTAAGGTATTTGTTGATGTTAATAACGAAGAGAAAGAAGATTTTAAAAAGATATTTGCAGGAAACATACCCGACCACAAAATACTATCTTGTGCATACAATTTGAAATCTGAAAATTATAGAGTAGTTCTAATTACAAAAGATATTAATATGAGAATGAAGGCAAGAAGTTTAGGTATAGATACTCAGGATTATAACACTGATAAAATAGATAAATTATCTTCATTATTTACAGGTATAGAAAGTATTTCTGGAGACAATGCACGCGTTTATATAAAAGAGCTTCAAGAGAATAAAGAAATAGGAGTTAAAGAAGAGAATTCAATTTATCCTAATACATATTTTTGCTACAGATTAAATGAAGAAGATGATGCAGTAATAGGTAAATACAAAGATGATACTAATACTATAGTTTATGTTGATAGTAATATTAATGCTTATGGTATAACTCCAAGAAACGAAGAGCAGGCGATGGCTTTAGATGTTTTACTTGATAATGATATACCTTTAGTTACAATAATGGGTAAAGCTGGTACGGGTAAAACACTTTTAGCTCTTGCTGCTGCCTTAGAAAAAAGAAGAGAGTACAGGCAAATACTTTTAGCCCGTCCAATAGTTGCACTTTCTAATAAAGATTTAGGTTTTTTGCCTGGAGACGTTAATAGTAAATTAGACCCTTATATGCAGCCTCTATTTGACAACCTTTCAGTAATACAGCATATTCACTCTGATGACAGCGATGAAAGTAAGAATATTAAAAAAATGCTTGAGAACGAAAAAATAGTAATTTCTCCTTTAGCATATATTAGGGGAAGAAGTTTAAATAGAATATATTTTATAGTAGATGAAGCACAGAATTTAACTCCTCATGAAATAAAAACTATTATAACAAGAGCAGGCGAAGGAACAAAAATAGTTTTCACTGGGGACATTCACCAGATAGATACTCCTTATTTGGATGAAAGAAACAATGGACTTACATATTTGATAGATAGAACTAAAGCAGAAGTTTTAAGCGGAACAGTAACGCTTGAGAAAGGAGAGCGTTCAAAACTTGCAGAGCTTGCTGCTAATGTATTATAAAATTATTAAATAATAGCAAAGCATAAAGTGTATTGATTAATATAATGCTTTATGCTTTTTATTTTAAAAAAATGTTTTTTGATAATATTATAATTTTCTAAATAAATGCAGTAATGATATTGAAAGATTATAATATTATATTGTAATTAAGTTTTTTAAATAAATTAAGGAGTTTATATTGAAGAATATTGTAATATCTCTTTTAATAATTCTTAGCTTTATAAGCTGTAGTGCGAATAATCCAAATAGTCCAAATGAAAAAAATAATAACAGCACTAATAAAACTGTTACTTTGAATGATGTAAAAACTACATTAAACTCGGTTGCAGATTTTACTGAACAAGGCTACACATTTGTATTTAAAGATAAGTTTAATGATTTATCAGCTAATAATACCGCTGTAAATATAAATGTTACAGGAACAGGTGTGCAGAATGTTTCAGATTTGATGTCATCAATTGTAATACATATTTCATCTATATTTATAGCTAAATATAGTTATATTAGTGTTAGTTATATAGAGTCTATTAACACTGAAGATTCTAATGAAAAACTTACAGAGTTAACATTTACTATCAAATCTAACGATGAGAGTAAAGTTATATTTGCAGAAGATTCTAAATTTATATCAAATGTTGGTATAACTCTTAAGTTTATATATGCTGCTCAATAATAAGTTATTTACATTTTATAAATTAGCAGTTTTTCAACTTTGATGAAGTCCGCTTTAGCGTTAGCGTTGGAAAAGTTGATAAAAAATAATATTATAAAAAATAAAACTTGATAAATATTATCTAAATTATATAATTCAATTAAAAATGGTTGGAAAATATTTTATGGAAGAAAATATTCGCTGGAAACAAAGATTTAATCATTTTGAAAAAGCTTTTAATTTGCTAAAAAATGTTTTTGAAGATAAAAAAATAGAAGAATTATCATTATTAGAAAAAGAAGGTGTTGTTCAAAGATTTGAATATACTTATGAATTAGCTTGGAAAACTCTGAAAGATTATTTAGAATATAATGGAAGTTTAAACAATATAGATATATCTCCAAGAAACATTTTTAAAGAAGCCTACTCAGCAAAAATCATAAAAAATGAAGACATATTTATAGATATGATGTTAAGCCGTAATTTACTTTCTCATACTTATGATTTTGTTAAATTTACAGAGATTTTTAAAAGAATAGAAAATGATTATTTAAAAGTATTAAATGAATTATATAATTTCTTTTTGGAGAGGCTAAACTCTTAATGCTTGAAGAAAAAATATTAAAAGAAATTCAAAATATTTGCACTAAGCATAAAAATATAGAAAAAGTTATACTGTTTGGTTCGAGGGCAATAGATAGAGAAAAATATAATTCTGATATAGATTTGGCTATAGTAGGAGAGTTTGATTTTTTGTTTTGCGAGAGATTAAAAGAAGAGTTTGAAAACATACCAACACTTTTAAAATTTGATGTTGTTGATTACAATAATATTACTAATGGTGAATTAATAAACGATATAAACAAATACGGCAAAGTTATTTATAGTAAATCATAAAATGATGAAAAAGGCTGGGTAAGAACTGCTTTCCCTATATAATAACTACATAAATGGAAGAAAAAATGAATAAAACTATTGAGGCATTTAAAAACGATATACATAGCTCTTTAAAACTTAAAGAAAAAATTCTATTAAATATAGAGTCAAAAACAGAAAAAGAAATGATTTTAAATCAAGTTGAACTATATTTTAATTTTGAAAAAGAGAATATTGAATTAGTTTATTTTGTTTTAGATAGTAATTATCCTAATGTAATTATTGATTTTAAGGAATTAAAAGATATTATCAACAGTGTAAGGTAATATGTAAAAGTTTTGGATAATAAATATTTTTAATTTCATAAATTGTATATAAATTATATTTTTATAAATTAGCACTTTTTGTTGTTTATTATTTTTTACAAGTTGCTGCGGGAAAAAGAACAACAAAAAAGTTGATATAAAATTATTGTTTTAATATACATTAAAAAATTTTAAGTATATCAAAATTTAGTTTTTATGTTTTTTTATTCTCGGGGACTAGCCACCGAACCCCCACTTCTTTTATTGGTATAAAAGAAGCAAAAGAACTGCATTTAATAAAATCTTGTCTTTTATGCATAGATGAAAATATAGATATTATTTAAGATTTACATATCATAAAACCATAAAGCTAAAACATTTGCACTTTTTGGTTCTTTGACGAAGTCCGCACAGCGACCGAAGGAAGTGCCTGTGGGTGCGACCGAAGGAAGTGCCTTTAGGTATGGGTACGAAGGTGGGAAAAAGGACAGTAAAAAAGTTAATCAATTTTTATAAATATTGTCTATCATATATTTTAATTTTGTTGCCTCTATTTGTCCGGGGGCTGATGCTCTTTTGGCAGAAGCAAATGTAATTGCAGAATAAAATAATCTTGTTATAACGCCTTCTTCTCCCATTGATATTGATATTAACGGTATATTGTTTATTTCATTATGAAGTTCTAATAATGTTAATACATCTTTTTGCTTCTTTGGAGTATAGGCTACTTTTGCTATATCAGCTTTTAATCTTATCATTTTTTTTATTCTATGAATTATTTCAATTTTGTTTGGAGTTTTATTAAAATCATGATTAGAAAGAATTGTTTTTATATTTTCTTTTTTTGATAATTTTATTAATTCTTTTATATCATTTTCTTTTAGTGTTAATAATTCTATATCTATAATAGAAAATAATTTTTTATCTATTATGGTTTTATAAATATTAATCATACTCTCATAGGTATTAGATTTTATATTTAGATTTCCGCCTTCTTTAAGGCTTCTTAAAGTAAATATTATAGGTTTGGCTGTGCATTTTTTTATCTCTTTAGAAAGCTCTTCTATATTGTTATCGCTGTCTTCATAAAAATCTGCACGCCATTCTATTAAATCTATTGGAAGTTTATCTATTTCTTTTATATATTTTATAACATCATTTTTATGTTTTTCTATAACAGGAATACATATCTTAGGAACACCATCACCAATATTCACATTTTTTACTTTAATCATAATAACTCCGTTAATAGTTTTTAATTAAATATAATATTTTTGGGGCTGGCCCAGATAACTAAAAAAGCTCCTTTTTTGCTAAATTATATATAATTTCCAATTGTTTTTCAAC
>CAKVCJ010000003.1 GCA_934725655.1 uncultured Brachyspira sp. | reverse complement strand
ATCAGGGAGGATGACGATGATCATCAATAACAATATCAGTGCAGTAAATGCACAACGTACTTTAAAATTTAGGAATGTAGACCTTTCTAAAGATATGGCTGCTTTATCTTCTGGTTTGAGAATTAACAGAGCCGGAGATGATGCTTCTGGTTTAGCAGTATCTGAAAAAATGCGTACACAAATCCGCGGTTTACGTCAAGCTGAAAGAAATACTCAAGATGGTATATCTTTCATTCAAACTACTGAAGGTTACCTTCAAGAAAGCCAAGACATCTTACAAAGAATTCGTGAATTGGCTGTACAATCTGCTAATGGTATCTACACAGATGATGACAGAATGCTTATTCAAGTTGAAGTTTCTCAATTGGTAGATGAAGTTAATCGTATTGCTAGTCAAGCTCAATTCAATACTCTTAATATGCTTACTGGCAGATTTGCTGATCCTAATGCAGGCGGTAACCCTGCTGCAAGTATGTGGTTTCACATGGGTGCAAATATGGACGAAAGAAGAAGAGTTTATATAGGTACTATGACTGCTGCTGCTTTAGGTTTACAAA
The DNA here is from genome assembly GCA_934725655.1 of uncultured Brachyspira sp. GTDB lineage: Bacteria > Spirochaetota > Brachyspiria > Brachyspirales > Brachyspiraceae > Brachyspira. The sequence goes on along the minus strand of CAKVCJ010000003.1, from coordinate 24,504 downwards.
ATGCTGCTGATGGTACTAGCCTTTCTATTTCTTCTATTGATAGTGCTAATACTGCTATAGGTTTATTAGATGAAGCTTTAATGAAAGTTTCTAAACAAAGATCTAATCTTGGTGCTTATCAAAACAGATTAGAGCTTACTGCTCAAGGTTTAATGATAGGTTATGAGAACACTATGGCTTCTGAAAGCAGAATAAGAGATACTGATATGGCTGAGGCTTCTGTTAAGTTTGCTAAAGATCAAATACTTAGTCAAACTAACTTAGCTATGCTTGCTCAGGCTAATACTATGAACCAAGGCGTATTACGTTTAGTTCAGTGATAATTTTTATTGATTGATTAAAAAAAGCTGCTTTCAAAAACGAGAGCAGCTTTTTTATTGATATTATTGTTTCAATATCTTTACTCTTTATTTTCTTTTACTAAATATATCATAGGTACGCTTATAATAGTTACTGCATATTTTACAAAGAAGTTAAAGACAAATATTCCAACTAAAGCTTCAAAAGGCAATGCTCCGTAAAATGCTATTACTACAAACAATAAATTATCAACAGGTATGCTAAAAGCATTGCTAATCAATACTCTAAGCCATTGATATCTTTTAGTAATTTTTGTTACAAAGAAATGATATATCTCAGTATCAACGAGTTCTGCTATTGTAGAGCCTACTATGGATGCTATTGATATTCTAAGCACTGGGCTTAATGTTAATTGAAAAGCTTCATTAAATTGCCAGCTGCTGTCTGCTGGTATATTTGCTACTATATAAAAATAAATAGGAGTAAATATATTTATTATAGCTGATACTAATATAAGTTTTTGCGTATTTTTTTTACCTATTGTTTTATGAGCCATATCTCTTATTGTAAAAGCTAATGGATAGAGAAAAGTACCTCCATCTACTGCTAAAGTTAATACATTTGCTATTTTTACGCTTGCTATATTTGATATCATCTGACAAGCTATATAAGAGCCGATAATGATTATACTAATAAATGAAAGTTTGTATTCGTAATTTGTTTCCATGATTTCATCCTTTTGTCATAATAAAATAGATATTTATTCTATATTTTTTATAAGTTTTAGAAAATAAAATATTTTTGATAATTTTTTGTATTTATTCTTTTAAGGTTACTTCGTCTATAAGCCTAATAAGTTCATTAGACCTTGATACTATGCTTTCTTTAAAAGCAGATAAGGTATCCTCTCCTGCTTTAGTATTTTTTAATTCTCTTTTAAAAGCATCAGCAATATTAAGGCAAGCAAGTATAGCTATAATATCTCTTGGCTGTTTGTCTCCATAAATCTCGGATATTTCTTTCATACTTTCATCAACAAATGATGCTAATTCTTTTAAATATTCAACATTCTCTTCATCATATTTAATGCTCAAATTCCTTCCGAATATATTAACTTCTAAATTACTTCCCATAATACTTCCTAATTATTATTTAGAATCATCATCAAAAAAGAAATCTTCCTCATCATCATCGCCAAACATATACTGTTCTTCTTCACTCACATCAAAATCATAAGAAGAATCATTATTATCATCTTGATGACTTACTTCTTTATATTCTTCTTCAATAGTTTCTATATTATCATCACTGCTATTTTCTATATCAGAATCCCAACTGGCATCATAAGCACTAGAAAAAGGATCCTCATCTTCATTTACTTTTACATTAGCAACATTATTGTAATTAGGCTTTTTTTCTTCAGTTTTTATACTATCATTATATTTTTCTTGCTTTACTTCATCTGAAGAAATAAAACTCTCTTCTTCAATGTTTGATTTCAATTCTTCTAATTCCGCCTCTTTATCTTCTATAGTGCTATATTCTTCAGCAGAACCTCTTTCTATAGTTTCTGTAATTTTTTTAAGGTCTAAATTAGTAATATTGTTATGCACATTTAATTTATCAGAAATATTATCATCTATCATAGCTTTATCTATTTTGCTGATTAAACTAAATACACTGCTTTGAACTTCTTCATTTTCTTTTTTAATATTATCTATATTACTGCTTATAGTCTGAAGCTCTTTTTTAAGATTATCATTTTCTTCTATAAGAGTTAAACAATCTTTTTCAAACTTTTCTATATTTGTTTTAAGACTGTCTCTCTCTATTTTTGTAGCTTCTAATTCTTTTAATAAATTATCTTTTTCTTTTAATATATTATCTCTCTCCTCCTTGAGAGAGATATAGTTATCATTAATATTTCTTTTATCTGTTTCTAATATAGTTTTATCTTCTTTTAATAATTGCAATTGGCTTTGTAATTCATTTATATTATTTTGCAGATTTTCTTTTTCTAATAGAAGGTCTTTAATATTTTTATTCAAGGCATTTTTTTCTGAGGAGAGAATCTTCCATTCTTCTAATAATTCTTTTACTTTATTTTCCAATACGCTAAATTCTTTCAATTTTCAGCCCCCGATAACATAATTCCATAATTATATCACATATAATGCAATTGTCAATTTTTTATTTATATGATAAAATTAAATAAAATAAAACTTAATAAAACACATATAATGAAAAAACTAATATTTATTTTCTTTATTATTCTTAATTGTTCAGCACTCTATGCACAATCTCCGTATTCTGAAAAAGAGCAGAATTTATTGAAAGGTGTAATAAGTGTTTGGCCGTATATAGGTTTAGAGCCTATTAGACCTACAAAATCATATATACCTTATGATTATATACATGAAAGCTATAAGAGGGATAATCCAGACCCTAGGATTTTCTCTTCAAGATTATTATATGAATTATCAACTATAGAGATTCATATGAATACTGTTATTGGAGTTAATTTAAAAAACGGTTATTTTTCTATGCCTAACATGTATTTTTCTGTAGGTAAAAGTTTTCATTATGATTGGATATTTTCTGCAACACCTTTTGTAACACTTTCAAGTAAGTTAAATGTGTTTAGCGAAAATGGAAAAGTGAAAGCTAATGGAAATATAGAAGTTTATGATGCGGGTATAGAAACTGTAACATTAACAAGGCTTCTTTTATCTTTTAGAATGAAGGCTGTTAATGATATTAATGAATCTACTTTTATGCTTTTGCCTTCTGTGGTTGATAGTTCTGCTGAAAGCTTTGAAGATGTTCCTCATTGGTATTTGCCAAGAATAAACAATGCTATGGGGTTTAGAACTGGGTTTATTGGGCATTATTATGAGATTTCTTATTCTCAAGGGTTTACTGAAAACTCTTCGCCTTTGGCGGCAGTTTTTAAAATTAATGGGGACTATTTTAAATTGCAATTTTTATATCAGTATAATAAAAACTCTTCGCTCTCTCCTGAAGCTTTTGATAATAACAATATTAATTATTCTTTAGAAAATGAATATACTCACCATATAATACAGCTTTATGCTATGGGAAAAGTGCCTTTCTTGAATAATGAACTTTGGCTTAATATGCTTGGAGAGTATACTTGGAGGGACAATGATGCTCATTATTTAAGATTTGAATTAGGTCTTGAATGGAAAATGCTTAACATTGCTATACGTCCATTGTTTTACATACCTATTGATAATAAAGATGGCAGCATACATAGATTTGACAAAGATAAAGATTTATTTTGTTTAGAATATAGTGCTTATGTGAAATTTGATCCTATTTACTTTGGTTTTCAAGGCTCAACTGATGGAAGGTATTATATTGCTATGAAGGCTTTATTTTAATTTTTAAATTTATAAAAAACTTCTCATCCGCACGGTGAATAAAATTTCATCACTAAATTAATTAGCAATTCAAATTTAATTAAATAATGAAATTCGCTAACCGTGCGTTAAATAGATTTTTCGCTTAATAAAAACTTGGGCGGGCGTTAACATTTCTAATTAAACAATAAAATAATTTAAATTAAAATTTCAAAACAAGCTATAAAAAATAAAGGGCGGGGTATGTAATAAAAGTTTTAAAACTTAATTACACTCCCCACCCTAAAAATATTTTTGCATTATCTGATATTTTTATATTAATTTTCTTTTTTGTTTAATCTGCTTATTTTGCCCCCACCCAAACGTTTTTTAAATTCATTGTTGGTTTACCGCACGATAAGAAAATTTATTTTAATAAATTTAATAAAAATATAATTTAAATAATATGTGTAATCTCATTTACCGTGCGGTGAATTATGGCTTTTTTATAAATAAAACTGCTCTAAAAAATTAAATATACGCACCTACACATTTATAAAATTTTTTGAAAGTTTCTTTTATATTATTATCCCAAGTATTATGATTAAAAGTTACCGAAGCACATTCTCTATATAGAGCATCTCTTTTTTTTGACAGCTCAATTAATTTGTTTTTATCCTGCACTAATAATGGACGCTCAGATACATTTATATTGTTTATTATAAGCTCGGCGGGTCTGTCGATAAAAATAACTATGCCTCGCTCTCTCATCAAAATCCTGTTTTTTTCTTTTAATATTGCTCCGCCGCCGGTAGATATAACAGCATTTTTTATATTAGATAACTCTTCAAGTATCTTGCTTTCTGCTTCTCTAAAATATTCTTCCCCGCTTTCTTCAAATATTTTGCTTATAGTTTTTTTCTCTCTATCTTCTATAACCTTATCCATATCAAAAAAAGTGTAGTTAATATGTTCTGCCAAAAGTTTTGATAAATCACTCTTGCCGCTGCCCGGAAGACCAATAACAAATATAGTATTTTTTGAATTATTCATCATAAACCCCAAGTACTATAAAATTCTCTACTCTATCTTTAAAATCTTCAAAAACATTCTTAGCCTCATCACTCTCAAAATCCCCAACCATATCAATATAAAAATAATACTGCCACTTCCTCTCAATATGAGGCCTGCTTACTATAGATGTTAAATTAAATATTTTTAATTTTTCTAAAACATCAGCAAGAGAGCCATTCTCGTGAGGAAGTAAAAATCTCATAGTCATTTTATTGCCAGACTTTAAAGCATTGTCATAATTGCTCACTACTATAAACCTTGTAGTATTGCCTTTTATGTTTTCAATATTCTCTTTTAAGATGTTTAAATTATAAAGTTTATATGCATTTTTATTGGATATAGAAGCTAAAGAATCATCATTGCTGTTTGATACCAAAAAAGCAGCCTCTGCAGTATTTGTAGAGAATATCTCTTCATAATTATTTTCTTTTATAAAATTAGAACATTGCTTCAATGCCTGATGATGCGATATCACTTTTTTTATATTATTAATATTAGTATTCTTATTTGCCATAAGTGCATATTCTATTGTAAGATAAACTTCACCGACTATTTTGCAATTATAATCAGCAAGTATATCAAGCACTTCATTAACCATTCCAGTAGAAGAGTTTTCAAGCGGCAAAACTCCATAATAACTCTCAGAGCTTCTTATACTTTCAAGAACCTCTTCAAAACTTTTTTTCTTTATTAACTTAGCCTCATCTCCAAAAAACTTTTTAGCAGCCTCATACCCATTTCCGCCCTCTCTTCCTTGATATGCTATAACAGAATCATATTTTATTTTTTTATTATTATTTTTGTTAGAGCTATTATCAATCAAATGCTTTTGAATCTGCTTTGATGTGTACATTATATCATTATAAATAGTAGTAATTAAATTGGATAATTCCTTGTTTTCAAGAAGACTTATTCTGCTTGCTATAACTTCCTTTTCTCTTTTAGGGTCGAATATCGGAGCATTATTTTTCTTCTTAATCTCTCCAACCTTCACGCTAACTTTCATTCTCTCATCTATTAGCCTTACAATATTTCTATCTATCTCATCAATTTTTTTTCTTAAATCTTTTAGCTCTTCCATTATTTCACCCTTAAAAAATATATTAATAATATGCTTACTATTAACAATAATTATTATACAGAATGACTAAAAATTGTAAAGTGTATAATATCATATTTTAATTTTCTTTACATTATAATTAAATTTGTTGACTTTTTTACTTATTACTATAAAATAATATGGAACTATATTTTAATATATCTACAAATTTCATTTATTGTATATAGAATTATTTTGTTTACAGAGGATAGTATGCAAGTTTCTAAAGAGTGGCTTGAAAAATATTCTAAAATAAAAAATATGCTAAAATCACAAGATAATTTAGAGGAAGCATTTACAAAAAAAGAAATAAATGATGCAAAATTAGAGATATTAGATTTAGGCGAAGTTAATATAGAAAGCGGAAAAGTAGTGGTATGCGATCCTTTGGCTTATTTAGATGAAGAGTCTTTATCCTTTATACAAGAAATAAAACCAAACAAATATAAAGTATTTGCTGGTGTTTTAGAAGATGAAGAGAGATATGCTATTGTAAAACTTCAAATATCAGACAAAGCACCTAAATATTATGATTTGGCATTAACTGGAGTAGAAGAATTAGAAAATGTAGAAGACGGAGATTTTTTTGGTTTTCCTGTGGATGCGGGTATGGCTTGTATATGTGATTATAATGCTCTTAATGATTTTATAAAGTTTGAAGAAAAATTAATAGAATCAAAGGGAGATGATTATAATAGATATGATGATTTATTTTCCGAGTTGTTGGAAGATAATGCTAAAAAATATCCTAAATATCAAAGCGAATATGGTGATTGGCTTAATTTGAATATACCAGAAAGCAAATATAATATAGTTTTATTTCAAAGCGGATATGGAGATGGTTTTTATCCTTCATATTTTGGTTATGATGATAAAGATGAGGTTTGTGCTTTATATATTGTTTTTATAGATATATTTGCTGATGATTAATAATGTTATTGAATTTTAAAAATCTTATATTTTATTTAATAGAATATTAGGAGTATATAGAATAATATGAATGTTTTAGATTATATAAAATACAATTTTTTTAATATAAGAACTCCAAGCTTGGTGGAAAAGGTACGTTTGCAGGAATATGCCAATAGAATATCAGGCAGTAAATATCATTTTGTGGATTTGAAGACAGGTGCTTTAACAGATACACTTGCTAAGTTTGTATTTGATATGTATAAAGTAATTGGTCCGCTATTACATTCTTTAAAAGAAGAGTTTATTATCAAAGACGGTAAGCAATTTTCATATTATTTAATAGAAGTATCATTTAATGAAGAGATGAAAAATTTATATCTTACATTAAATAAAGAATATATGACAGAAAAACTCAATAACGGAGAAAAAATCAATAATGTCTTTAATGATGTGAAGAATAATTTTAGTAAGTTTAAAAAGTTTATTAGCAGCGATAACGGCAGAGAAATAAATTTAACATTTAATTTACTTAAAGATTTTGCTGCAATATCTAATTTTGATTTCTTTTTATTTTTGAGAGCTTTTTGTCCTTCTTTTGTAGACGGAGCATATAACTCTAATCCTACATTCAAAAGCACATCAAATATTCAGGTAGTAGATGATTTAATAAGATTGGATGAAGCTGTAAAAAGCATAGTAATAAGAAAAGAATTAGCAAGTGCTTTAAAAATATTTCAAAAATACATAGGAGTTCCTGAAATACCTGAGAATAATATAAAAACTTTTTTGGCTAGGGTAAAATATTTGCAAACGCCAAATTTATTGAGTGATATTATTATTTATTTACTAAAAGATTTTACATATAAATCTTCAGGTAATTCATCTAATGTCAATATCTTTGTAAATTATATTACTGATTGTACTAATAATTTAAAAAAAGATATGAATGAAATAGTTTCCGAAATAAAAGCTAATAAAATTACTACTATGAGAGAGAAAACTTTCAGCGGCATTGAGATAATGAAGATGAGTAATATTAATGATGATAAAAATGAACTTTTAGAAAAATATGAATGTAATACTTTTACTTGTATAGAGCCTTTAGAGTATATAAAAACTTTTGTTGTAGAGATATTTGATATAAAATATAAAGCTCCGTTAAATGATATGTTTTTGGGCGTAGATTTTGCTAATAAAGAGAGAAACTCTATGGGGCTTGATGCTTTCTATACTTTAAACGATTCTAATACAGAAATTGTTAATTTTGATGCACAATTAAGTCCAGAATCTGAAAACTTCAAAAGATTTAAAGGATGGACTATTACAAAAAATAAAGCTCTAACAAGCAGAGAATTGATAGAAGCTATGGTTAAAAAATTAGATGAAGAGGGAAACAAAATTATTATTAATGCTTATAATTCTGTATTAGATTTAACTAGTATAGTAAAAAATATTATAGAAGATTATAACAATGGAACTAAAAATGAAATTCTAAATGCCAATAAAATACCTGCTTTAGAAAGATTCAATTTAAATATAGCTAAAGAAATGCTTGATGATTTTGAAAACTTCATATCGTTATTAAAAAACTTTGTAAGATAATAAATAAATTAATAAATATTTAGAGAGTTCATATGTACAAAAAATATAAGACAGCAATTAATATTGTGATAGGTATAGTAATAAGTATAGTTTGTTTATATTTTGCTTTTAGAGGAATAGATATAAAGGGTTCTATAGAAGTAGTAAAAAATATCAATATTACATATTTTATTATATCTTTAATACTTAGTGTAGTTATAATAGCTTTGCGTGCTTTAAGATGGGAATGTTTTATACCTTTAAAAAAGCCTATTAAAAAAAGAACTGTGGTAATGGCTGCTTATATCGGATATATGGCTAACAATATACTTCCTGCTAAACTTGGAGAGGTGGCGCGTGCTTATATATTGGGAATAAAAGAGAATGTTAGTAAATCAGCTTTAATAGCTTCTGTTGTTACTGAGAGATTATTTGATGTTATTACTGGGGGTGTTATACTTACCATTTCTGTTGCATTTATTCCCAATTTACCTAAGACTGTTACTTACGCTGCTGTTGCTTTGTTTATTGTATCTATTGTTGGTTTTCTGGTTTTAATGTTTTTAGTATGGCAGAAAGAGTTTGCACATAAAGTTTTTCATAAAGTGTTTGGTATACTTCCTGAAAAAATTGGCTCTAAATTAATAGAGTTCTCTTGCAACTTTATAGACGGTATAGGTTTTAAAAATGATGCTAAACATATATTTTTAATATTTTTCTATACAATACTTTATCTTATAGGGCAGATACTTACTATAAGTTTTCTTTTAGAGGCGTTTAATATAAAAGCTTCTCCAATTATAGCTTTATTTATGTTTGCTATTGGAGGTTTTGGTTTTGCTGTGCCTTCTGCCCCTTCTGGAATTGGGCCTTTTGAATGGGCTATTATTTTTGGTCTTTCATTAATAGGCGTAGAAAGAACAATAGCTGCTCCTTATGCTTTGGTTTATCATATTATGGGTATTGTTCCTATTACGATAGTTGGGTTTATATTCTTATTTATTATGGGTATTAACTTAAAAGAAGCTACAGCACAAAAAGAATAATTTTTTAAAGTTTAATATAAAAAATATAATCTTCATTGACTATAAAAATATTGTATATTTATGATTATTTATAAAACAATTGTATTAAAATTAAATATTTATTTTTTATTTATTATATACATTTGATATAAATTTGAAAAAATTTTAAAAGTTAAAAATATAGAAAATATTTATAATGCTGCAATAAATAAATTATCTTTTAAATAATCAATTACTTCCAATAAATTATTAAATTTTTTATATGATAATTCTCTCTCTTCATTTTCAGTTAGCTTAAATATGTCTGGAATATAAAATCTTTTTTCTATTCCAGCTTCTTTTGCGGCAATTAATCCATTTTTAGAATCTTCAATTATAATGACATTATTTCTGTCTATTATATTAAAATATTCGCATACTTTATTATATAAATCCGGAGCAGGTTTTGGATTTGTTACTTCATCTCCAGATAATATATAATCAAATTTATCATATATATTTACAATATTTAAAAATTTTTTAACTCTCGAGCTGACACTTGAGCTTGCAATTGCCTTTTTAATATTTAAATTTGATGATAAATAATCTAGTATTTCATAAGCTCCTTTTTTAGTATTTAATCCATCAGATTTTATTATATTTTCAATCTCATTTCTTTGTTCTTGTATTATATTAGTATAAGTTTTGTATTTGAATATTTTTTCTACATACTTAGATGAATATACAACATTAGAGCCTATTATATTTTTAAAAAAATCATTTTCATCAGCATCATTATTAAAAATAACATTATTGTTTTTAAATACTTTTTTCCAAGCATTTATACTTACAGATTCAGAATCTATGATAAGTCCGTCCATATCAAATATAATTAATTCTATTTTACTTTTCATAATTTTAATATATACCATCTCATAATAAGATAAAAATTATTATGAGATGGTTTTTTAATAATATTTATTTAGTTTTTATAATTATATAACTTCCCACATTAGGAAATACTTTAGGCATCCCTTTAAGTAATATAGAGCCTGGTAATATCTCTTCTATATTTGAGTCATTAAAATCTTTAAATCGTAAAGTCATATGTGTCAATGATTTTAGAGTATTGTTTGCTTCATCACCTACTTCTAATATTTCAAAGTCCTGATTGTTAAAAGATAATATCATTCCTTTTTTTATATCATCTTTCATTAACTCAGATTCTACTATTATGCTGTATGCCTTCAAATCATCATCATTAACTTTACCATATATTATAAATAATTTGTCTTCATCAAAAAAAGAAAGAGCATTTTTTCCTATATGATTAACTTTTACTTTAATAATCTCATTATCAGCCATTATGATTTATTTTCCTTTAATTTATTTCTACAACTTTATTTGTATCGATAGATTTATGTACTGCAGTTGCTATTTTTGTAGCTTGCAATCCGTCATATTCATTAGCTATAAATGGCTTATTGTATATTATAGATTTTGCAAAATCAAATATAGGTTCAATTCCAAATCCAGAAGCTAGTCCATCTCTATAAGTTATAAAATAAGAATTAGGAGTAGAACATTTTTCAGGAGAGAATATTTCTACTCCTCTGTTCTGTGAATCTACCCTTATAAATCTGTTTTCACACAAAATAGAAGCTCTGCCGTCATTAGACTTAGGGAAAGAATTAGGAAGAACCCAGCAATTATCTACAGTCCAAGTGGAATTATCATCCATTATTAGCATAGCCTGAACACTATCATAACAATCTATTCCCTTAGATTTCAAAACTCCCTTTTGTCCATATGCAAATACAGCTTTAACTTCTCTGCCAGTAATAAATCTAATAGAATCATAACAATGTACCCCCAAAAAATGAGCAGGCGAACTTAATTTAGACCATTTAAGCCAATTAACAGGTACATCTATTATATCATCCATGCTCATATATCCTCTTATAACCTTTCCAGCTTCCTTTTTTTCTAATTCAAGTTTAACACTTATAGTAGCAGGGTCCCATCTTTTATGAAAATCCACAGCAACTCTCACATTTTTTTCTTTAGCTAAATTAATTAACTCATCAGCTTCTTGTACATTGATTGTGATTGGTTTTTCTATTAATACATGAACCCCTTTTTCTATAGCTTTTTTAGCAGGTTCATAATGGAATGGATCTGGAGTAGCTATAGATATAATATCTGGTTTTTCTGTATCTATCAATTCTTCTAAATCAATGTAGTGTTTTATATTATATTCATCGGCTCTTTTTTTACATAATTCTTCATTTAGATCGCATATAGAAGTTAACTGAGTATATTCACAATTTTTATATGCATTAAGATGGTGTGATCCAAAAATACCTCCGCCAACTACAGCAGCTTTTAATTTTTGCATAATCGTCTCCTTTTTATAATGTTTTAATTAAAATAATCCTATGCTAAATATATATCCTATTATTACAGCTAAAGGTCCAGTGATTTGTCTTGATAAAAGAAAAGCAGGAGTTCCTATTTCTATAGTTTCTGGTTCGGCTCTTTGCATAGATAATCCTACAGGTACAAAATCAGCTCCTACCTGTACATTGATTGCAAATAAAGCAGGTATTGCAAAAGCAGGGCTTATTATACCAGCAGCAATGTTTGTTCCTATTAATATTCCTACTACTTGAGCTACAGCGGCTCCCGGTCCCAAAATAGGAGAAAGAAAAGGTAATCCGCATATTATAGCAAGTATTAATAATCCCCATAAAGTACCAGATAAAGGCGAAAGTGCATTTGCAATAATATTTCCTAAAGAAGTCTTTTGTATAAATGCAATAAAAATAGATACAAATGCCATAAAAGGTATTATTCTAGTTATACAAACATCTATAGCTTCTTTTCCTGATTGATAAAATAAAGATATTACTTTACCAACATTAACTCCAATTTTTGTAATAACCCCAAAAAATCCTTTGTCAAAATTATAAGTAGTATTAGTTTTTTTATTATTGTCTTCATTGCTGTTTTTAGATGTATTATTATTTACTTCTATAGTTTCAAGCTCACCGTATTCAGTTATAGTTTGTTCACTTACATCTGAAACATAAATATCTTCTAAAATATATTTTGCTAAAGGTCCAGATTTTCCAACAGGCGTAACATTAATAGTAGGCACTCTTTTTTGAGGATATACTCCGCATCTTAAAGTTCCTCCGCAGTTTATAACAACACATGCAATGTCTTCATCTTTTACAGCTTTAACCATGCCATCAACAGCTTCTATACCAAGCATATTTGCAATTCTTTTTGCAACAGGGTCTACTCCTCCTCCAGTTATAGAAACTACTTTTTTAATCTCTTTCTCATTATCTTTTACTTCTATTACTAATGGGCCGCCCCATCCATTTTTACCTTTTTTTATACAAATAGCACTCATTGTTTTTCTCCTTTTTTAAAATTTTAATTAATTAGTCTGTTTTTCAATAGCCATACGTTTCTTTCTTTGCAAATAAAGAAAAATAAATTCAGTTACATATCCTCTGATTAATCCTACAAGTATTCCAGCTAATAAATATCTGATAGCTAAATTATGTATTGGCAGTCCTAAAGCTTCAACCCCATTAGCTATGCCAAGCCATATAAATAATTCAGCAGGAACAACATGAGGAAATAAAGAAGTTAAAGGATGTGCTGTTGCCCCTAAAGCATCTTCAAATCCGGGTTTTGCTTTCTCTGGTAAAAATCTGCCAATGGTTAATGCACCGGGAGAACTTAGAAAAAACCAAGCTAATGAAGGCAAAATACCATAAGTTAAAAATCTAGATTTTGCTAATATTTTAGAAAATTTTTCTATTTTATCTTCTCCTACTATTTTTACAATAAAGTTAATTAATGTAAGCATTATAATTAATGCCGGTATCGAACCCTTTACCATATCTAAAAAAGTTGTTCCTGCTGCATTTGTAAAATCAATAAAACTTTGAGCAGCCGTTGTAAATATGTTACCCATAGAAATTCCTCCAAATATTTGTTTCATTTTGAAACAAATATTTGTTATTTTTTATATTTTTGAAACAATATATAATATAGTATATCAACAAAATGTTGAATGTCAAATTCATTTCTATTTTTAATTATAACTATTGATTTTTTTTATATTTTTTATAATATTTTGTATTATGACTATAAGAGAAATTTCATTAAAAACAGGATTATCGCCTGCTACTATATCAAGAGCATTAAAAAAGCCTCATCTAGTGAAGAATCACACAAAAGAATTGATAATGAATGTGATTAATCAAAATGATAAATATTTAAAAATTTTAAATATATTAGTGCCTGATGTATCTGTTTTTCCTGCAAGTGATATTATAAATCATATTATGAATTATTTGTATGATGAGGATGTTCAAGTTATATTATATTCTTCTAAAAATGATTTAGATATTGAAAGAAAAATTATTAATAGAATTAATAATTACAATCAAAAAGATAGTGTATTATTTTGGTATCCAATAGCATCACAAAGGGATGAAGATTTTACTATACCTATTATTCCTACTATTGTTTTGTATCATAGATTTTATATGCCCAATTTTAATCCTAATATTTTAAGTATAAATTTTAATAAATTTGTTGAGATGACTTCGAATTTATTATATAAAGGCGGAGCAAAAAGGCTGTTGATATTGATAGATCATGGGGAAAATTCAATTTTAGGAAATAAAATTAAAAATTTATATAATTCATATATACTTTCTTATTGCAATTTATTAAAAAATGTAGACTTTTTATTTTTTGAAGATAGCAAATGGGAAAATGTTTTTCATTTATTGAATAAAAATTATGAAAATAGTTTTCCATTTGATTCTATCATTTCTTTGTCATCTTCTATAGCATATGGTGTTGTAACTTTTTTAAAAACAAAAAAGCTTTCTATTCCATATGATGTATCTATAATTACTTTTGGATATGATTTAGGATTTGAACTTATGGAACAACCTATAAGTATGATATACCCTGATACGCAAAAAGCAGCTGAACATATTATATATATGGCGGCACAATTAATTGAAGACCCTAATTTTAATGATTCTATAGGTTTAAATTTACAGTCTTCTCTTTTAGGCTCTGAAAGAAAATATTAGCAATACTTTATTTTTATATAAAATAAATAATATAATTGACAAGTTATATATAAATGTTATAATTTGGTACAATAAAATATATTTTAGGAGATTAAAAATGTCAAGATTTACAATTCCTAGAGATTTATACTATGGCGATAACGCTATGGAAGAATTAAAAAACTTAAAAGGTCACAAAAAAGCTATAATCGTTACAGGCGGTTCATCTATGAAAAGAGGTGGATTCCTTGATAAATGCGAAAAGATATTAAAAGATACTGGTTTAGAAGTTAAAATTTTTGACGGTGTTGAGCCAGACCCTTCTATAGAAACAGTTTATAGAGGTGCTGAAGCTATGAGAGCTTTCAATCCTGATGTAATAGTGGCTTTGGGCGGCGGTTCTGCTCTTGATGCTGCTAAAGCTATGTGGGTGTTCTATGAATATCCTGAGAAAAAATTTGATGATATTAAAACACCTTTTACTATGCCTAAACTTAGAAAGAAAGCTATATTTGCCGCTATTCCTTCTACAAGCGGTACAGCTTCAGAAGTTACAGCTTTCTCAGTAATCACTGATTATTCTACAAACATTAAATACCCATTAGCAGACTTTGAAATTACTCCAGACATTGCTATATTAGATTATGCTATTCCTATGACAATGCCAGAGACTGTTTCTGCTGATACTGGTATGGATGCTTTAACGCACTCTATAGAAGCTTATGTTGCAGGACTTAGAACTGATATTACTGATGCTTTGGCTATGAAAGCAATAGATATGATTGTTCATAACATAGAAAAAGCAGTAAAAGGCGATAAAGAAGGAAGAGCAAAACTTCATGTCGCTCAATGTTTAGCTGGTATGTCTTTCTCTAATGCTTTACTTGGTATAGTACATAGTTTGGCTCATAAAACAGGAGCTGAATTCCACATCACTCACGGCAGATGTAATGCTATACTTCTTCCTTATGTTATTCAATACAATTCAAAAGTTTGTGCTGATAGATTTGCTGATATAGCTAGAATGCTTAAACTTTCTGGAAATACTGATGCCGAACTTACAGCTGCTTTAGTAAATAAAGTAAAAGAATTGAATGTTAAATTAGGAATCAAACAAACTTACAAAGAAAACGGCGTAACTGAAGATCATTTCAAACAAAAGTGCGATGATATAGCTAAAAATTCAGTTGCCGACCCTTGTACAGGTTCTAACCCAAGAGAAACTGATTTTGCTAATATGAAAAAAGTATTAGAAGCAGCTTACTACGGAAACGATGTAAACTTTTAATTAATATATTCTAATCATAGTTTTGCCCCAAGTGTTATTATATAATGCTTGGGGTTTTTATTAAAACTTAGAAATTAACTTTATCTAAAAATATTCTTAAATCTTCTTTCTTACATTCATTTAACACATAATCAGTACTGCCGTCAACAGATATATCTCCATTATGAAGAAATATAATTCTTGAAGCAAAACTTTTTAAAGCGTTTATTTGATGTGTAACTAATATTATAGTAAGATTATCTTTTTTTAGTTCATTAATTGTAGAAAATACTTCTTTAGAAAGGTCAGGGTCGAGAGAAGAAGTAGGTTCATCAAAAAGTATGATTTCAGGATCCATAGCCAAAACTCTGGCTATTGCTACTCTTTGCTTTTGTCCTCCAGAAAGCATATTAGGATATTGATTGAATTTATCTTCAAGCCTTACTTTTTTAAGAAGTGTTTTAGCTTTATCAATAGCTTCTTGTTTAGGAGTTTTCAATACAGTTATGCATGGTTTATAAATATTTTCTCCAACGGTATAATGCGGAAATAAATTAAATTGCTGAAATACCATTCCTATTTTTAATTTATTTTCTTTATTAGGATCTATCTCTTCATTATGCACATATATTTTTCCTTGAAATTGTTCTAATCCTATTATGCATCTTAGAAGAGTGCTTTTTCCGCATCCGCTTGCTCCAATTATAGCCAATGCTTCGCCTCTTGAAACATTAAAAGAGATATTATTAAGTACATTTAAATTTTTGAAACTTTTTTTTAAATTTTCTACTCTTATTAAGAAATCCATTTTGATAACCTTGATTCTATATATTTAGCTAAGAATGTTATTGGATAATTTATAATAAAATATATTAAAGCTAATGTTACATAAATTTCAAATGATCTGAAATTTTTTGCATATATTTGATTTCCTGTTCTCATAAGTTCTATTATAGGAATAGTAGATACTATTGAAGTTTCTTTTATAATAGTTGAAAATCCATTCATAAAAGGAGGAATAGCAATTCTTATAGCTTGAGGAAGTATAATAAATATATTCGTTTGCAGCTTAGTATATCCTAATGTTTTAGCAGCTTCATATTGCCCCTTATCTATAGACATAATAGAAGCTCTAACATTTTCAGCATAGTAAGCAGTACTATTCAATGACATTGCCACAATAGCAGCCATCATAGCAGGCATAGCTATACCTATACTCGGAAAAGCAAAATAGAATATAAAAAGCTGAACCAATAAAGGAGTACCTCTAAAAATTTCTATATATATCCCCAATATATAATATATTATTTTGATAAATATATTCTTAGGCTTATTAAACCTTATAGCCCCAACTATTATAGATAATACTACAGCTATTAGAAAAGAAGATATACCTATTATTAGAGATACTCCAAGCCCCTTAAGAAGAATGGGGATAAATGGAACCATTACCGAAAAATCTAATTTATACATAATAAAATATTAATTTCTAAATGGTATCCATTTTTTTGTTATGGATTTATTATCTTCACTAGCTAAAAATTCTTCTATAGCCTTATTAAGAGCATTTTTTAATTGCTCTTCGCCTTTTCTTAATACAACTACAACTTCAGCTGAGTTGATAGGATCATTTATTATTTTCATATTAGGGTCATTATTTGCTTGAGTAGCCGCATATGCTTCTCCTACAACTATCGCGTCTATTCTTCCATTATTTAAATCAGCAACAGCATTAGCATTTCTGTCATATCTTTTTATTTCTTTTACTTTAATTCCTTGTCCTTCTAATAAATCTGCTGCTATTGAAGCACTTGAACTATCCTGAACTCCTATAGTTTTACCAGCTAAATCAGCTTTACTATTTATAGTGTTATTGTCTTTTTTAGTGATGATTATTTCATTTAATTGTATATATGGTATTGTAAAATCTACTAATTCTCCTGCACTTTGTGCTTCTAAAGGTGTGATAGCTGATATTACAGCATCATATTGTCCTTGATTTAAAGCAATTATTAAACTTTCCCAAGGTATGTTTTTTACTTCTGATTTTATTCCAAGTTTTCCTGCTACATAATTAGCAAAATCAACATCATATCCTTCTATATTTCCATCGTTATTTATAGATGAGAATGGAGGATATTCCGGACAATTGCCATAAGTAAATACACCTTTATCTAATACTTTTTGAAGAGAATTATCTTCTGCTGAAGTATTTGAATTTGATGAGGCAGTATTATTTTCTTTTTTAGAGCAGCTTATTATAAATATATTTGCTGCAAATAATACAAGAATACTGCATAATAAAAATTTTTTTTTGAACATAGTTGTTCTCCTTTATTGTTTTTAATTTATTATTATTTTAATTTTCCTGATAGATAATCATTTATATCTTCAGGATTAGATTCATCTATTGCTGCAAAATTAATGTTTAGATTATTTTCTATGAATAATTTTTTTAGCTCCTCCATCATTATTCCGTATTTATTTTCCATTTTTACCGATTTTAATTTATCTTGAAAGTCATCTCCAAATTCCCCGCAAAAGTTGCCTACACAAGTATAATCAACTCCGCAGCTTGGGCTTCCATTAACACCTATAACTCCAATTATTTCATAACCATTATTATAAAAATCTAATACTTGATTAACTATAGGCTTTAATAGTTTTCTGCATTCGTCTCTATAATGAGGATTATCCAATTGATTTGAAACCTGACTCCATCTCTTGATTCCGCATACATGCTGCTCTACACATGGAAGCTGTATTATACCATAATTGTTTTTTATAAGATATTGTATTAATTCTTCAAATACAGAAGTATTTAATGCTATGCCTTCTATTTTGGCATTAACATTTAAATAGCAATGTGATATTAGAATAATTTTTTTAGCTCTTTTCATATTTTCTTTCTGACTTTAATTTTTATTAAAATATCATATAACTAAACTAATAATGTGTCAATAGAGATAAAATTAATAATTAGAAAAACATATAATATTATTAATATGTTGTTTATAAATTATGTTTATATTAATATATTTGATTATGTTTGTTTTATTGTTGTAATAACATTATTTTTTATGAATTTTAGGTATATTATATGATTTAATTATTATAAATATATTTGTTTTTTATATTTTTTTGAAATGAATATATATTAAATCTTTAGATAAAGTAAAATATCATTGCAGAAAATATTTTGACAAATTTTTTATTAGATATAAAATCAATATTGTATTTATAACTTTATGAGGATAATAATGAGTAAGATAGTTAAAGTTGGAAATATATTAATAGGCGGCGGCAATCCTGTCAGCATACAATCTATGACAAATACTGATACAAGAAATATTAAAGAAACAGTTATTCAATTAAAGTCTTTAGAAGAGGCGGGTGTTGATATTGTAAGGCTTGCTGTGCTTGATATGGATGCGGCTAAAGCTATAAAAGAGATAAAAAAACAAACTAAACTTCCTTTAATAGCGGATATACATTTTGATTATAGGCTTGCTTTAGAGAGTATGAAAAGCGGTATTGATGCTTTGAGGCTTAATCCTGGTAATATAAAAGATAAAGAAAAGGTTAAAGAGGTTATAAAAGAGGCAAAAGACAGAGATTTAACTATAAGGGTTGGCGTTAATGGCGGAAGTTTGGATAGAGCTGTATATAAAGAAGTAAATGCTCAAAATATGGTAAAAAGTGCCTCTGAGCATATAAAATTAATGGAAGACTTAAACTTTACAAATATAAAAGTATCATTAAAAGCATCTGATATAAAAACTACAATAGAAGCAAATACATTATTTAGAGAGAAGTTTGATTATCCTATACATTTAGGCGTTACAGAGGCGGGTACATTAAGAAGTTCTTTGATTAAGAGTACGAGTGCTTTATCATATTTGCTTATGCAAGGAATAGGGGATACTATAAGATATTCTATTACGGGCGACCCTGTTGAGGAAGTGATGGCAGGAAAAATGCTTCTTAAGTTTTTGGGTTTAAGAAAAGAACCTTCTGTTGAGATAATATCGTGCCCTACTTGCGGAAGATGTCAGGTGAATGTGGAGGAGGTTGCTAGTTTTATAGAGAAACATGTACAAAATATAAAGAAAAATATCACTATTGCTATAATGGGCTGTGTGGTTAATGGTCCTGGAGAGGCTAAGCATGCAGATTTTGGCGTGGCAGGAAGTGCAGACGGTAATTTCATATATTTTGAAAAAGACAATGAGCCTATAAAGGTGTCAAAAGAAAATATTATAAGTTTTATTACAAAGAAGATAGAAGAGTTTTAGTGTGTAATTATATTTTGAGATATAGTTTTTATTTTCTTCAACTTTTCCCGTAGCTCGCACCCATACCTAAAGGTACTTCCTACGGTCGCAGGCACTTCCTACAGTCGCAAAAGAAGTGGGGTGCGGGGCAAAGCCCTGCAATAATTAAAATAAAAAATTAGTTTTTGACAAAACATTGTTGTTTAACTATATTATAATTTAATAAGTTTATTAATAATAAGTTTACTAAAAAGAATAATTATAAAAAAGAGAAGATTTTATGACATCAAAGAAAAAATATTATCTATTAATTTTAGTTGTAGTAGCGGCATTAATTGTTACGCTTTTTACTTATAGAAACAAAGAAAAGTATATATCTACAACAATAGCAATAAGCGATACTATATTAAACATAACAGCACAAACCACAGAGAAAAAAATGTATGATTTAGTAGCTTCTATAACGAATGAAATTAATAGAATGGATAATATACTAAATCCGTATAATGAAAAGAGTGAAATAGCAATTATAAACAAAAAAAGTTTAGAAAATAAAAATGATGTTCTCAGAATAGAAATTTCTGAAGATATGGCGCATTTATTTGAAACAGGATTAAGATATTCTAAGATAAATCCTTCTTTTGATATAAGTGTGAGGCCGTTAATTGAGCTTTGGGGTTTTGGTGTTAAAGAAAATCAAACTGTTCCAAAGAGAGAAGAGATTGAAAGTGCATTAAAAAAAATAGATTATTCTAAAGTAAGCATTATAACTAACAATGGTAAGAAGTTTATAGAGCTTAGAGATAATTTAACTTTTGATTTTGGCTCTTATGGAAAGGGTTATATTGTTACAAAGTTAATAGACGTGTTTAAAAATTATAATATAAAAAATTATTTAATAGATTACGGCGGAGATACTTATGCCAACGGAGTAAACTCAAGAGGCAATCCTTGGGTGGTAGCAATAAGAAACCCAAGAAATGATGAAGATGGATATTTAGCTTTAATACAGGCTACAAATTATACTATAGTAACAAGCGGCGATTATGAGAGATTCTTTACAGAAAACGGCACTAATTATCATCATATAATAGATGCTAAAATAGGCTACCCTACTTATAATGCAATGTCAGCTACTATTGTACACACCAATGCAGAAGAGGCTGATGCTTTATCTACAACTGCTTTTCTTATGGGTACTAATTTTTTTACTAATGAGAATTATAATTACAGAGAGGCTTATATAGTTGATTCTAACGGTGATTTATATATAGCAACTAACGAGAGTTTTTGATAATTTTGGTATATATTAAAAATTTTTAAGTTTTATCAGAAATAAAGTTATATTTTTATGCAAATATAGTTGTTATTGTATTTTAATACATATTTTGTAATATAAAGTTTTAGTAATTGCACTTTTTGCAACTTTGACGAAGTCCACACCGTGTAAGGCGGGAAAAAGTTGAATAAAATAAAAACTTATATAATGAAATACAATTATTAGGTTATTAAACCATTTGACTATATTCAAATTTTTAGAGTTTTAATTTATAATTGAACATATAGCTTTTTTATTATAAAAACAATTATGAAAGATTTTTTTGGCAAATTAAAAACTATAATAGTTAAAAAGAAAGATACTATATTCGCAGTAATAGTTTCATTTATACTTCATATATTTGTATTGAGTTTAGTAAATACTTATATAATGGAATCTTTGTTTGCATATAATGATGAATTAGAAAAAATCTTAGAAGAAGAAAAGAATAAAAAAGATGATTATATGTTTTTAGTAGAGACTCCAGATGTAGAGGAAGAGGAAAATAATGAAGATACTCCATTTGCTTCAGATAAGTCATTAGTATCAAGAGGTCAGATAAATGTAACACCTTCAAAAGTATTTTCAGATGCTTCAGTATTTTCTTTTTTGGGTGACGGAGCTAATAGTCCAATAGTTGAAAGAAGGGATAATATTAGCCCCAATAATAATAATTCCCCATCAAAACAAAAAGATTTGGGCAATGAAATAAATAGAGAAAAAGTTGAAACTTATAAGCCAAAAAATCCCGGTCTTAAAGGCGATACAAAGATACCGGCCTCATTTGAAGACGGAGCAGATAGGGCAGTGGTATTGTCGAGCGAAACAGGAAGCATACAGCTTGGAACAAAAGCACAGGAATATTTTTGGTATTTTTATACTTTAGTTGGTTCTATAAGAGATTCTTGGTATTTAACTATTCCAAATCAGGCACATTTCTTAGGGCTTTTGAGAACTGATGAGGTAGAGGTGCTTATATCAATAGATTTGGATGGAAATATTATTTTTGAGAAATTTTTAAGCAATTCAAAATTAGGTCAAAGCAGTTTAGATAATTCATGCTCAAAGGCTATAGAATATGCCAAGAAGTTAAAACCGCCTCCTCAAGGTTTGGTGCGTGATTATGCTGAAAATGGAAAAATATATATACCATTTAAGTTTATATATCAAAATTTCAGCAGAGAGTGATAATTTTTGTTTTTGAAATTTATTAAGAGTCATTGAAATTCATTTTTGATTATTTATGTTGTAATTTTTGTGCTTTTACAACTTTGATGAAGTCTGCACTGCGTAAGGAGGGAAAAAGAACAAGAAAAAGTTGATAAAAAATAATCGTTTTAATTATATTACAAATTTTTAACTTTATTTATTTTTATATTTGCGGGGACTAGCCCCCACACCCCCACTTCTTTTGCCGTCGCAAAGAAGCAAAAAGGCTGCATTGTTTAGCTTAAAATGTTGATATTATTTTATAGTTTATACATATTTAAATATACAAGGCTAAAACACTTGCACTTTTTGGTTCTTTGACGAAGTCCGTACCGCAAGCCACGGGAAAAAAGGTTGCTAAAAATAACCTTTGAATTTTACTCACATACCCCGCCCTTTAGAATTGGTAACTTATTTTTTATTTTAAAATTTATATAAATTTTAAAGCTTAAATTATATTTTTTGCCCCCGCCCAAGTTTTAATTAGGTTTAATATTTGTTTAACGCACGGTTAATGCATATTAATATATAATAAAATTAGAATTATAAATTTATTTACAGCTATAAATTTACTCTGCGTGCGGTGAGTAGAGTCTTATTCAACTACTCCAATATATGGAAGATTTCTGTATTTCTGAGCATAATCAATGCCGTAGCCTACAACAAACTCATCTTCAATATCAAAACCGTTATAATCTATTTTTATATCAACCTTTCTTCTTGACGGCTTATTAAGAAGTGTGCATATCTTTAATGAAGCTACATTTCTTGTCTGTAAAATTTCACAAATTTTCTCTAAAGTATAGCCAGTGTCAATAATATCTTCTACTATAATAACATCTTTGCCTGTTAAAGGTATATCAACATCTTTTAATATCTTAATTTCAGAACCTATTTTCTCATTTCCATAGCTTGAAACAATCATAAAATCAATTTCTATATTTGTTTCAATTTCCCTTGCCAAATCTGCAATAAATACAAAAGAGCCTTTAAGAAGTCCTATTAAACAAGGAGTTTTATCTTTATAGTCATTATTTATTTTTTGTGCTAAGTCTTTAACTTTTTGTTTTATTGTATTTTCATCTATTAATATTTTTTTTATTCCGTCTTCTTTTAACATGTTTTTTCCCAAGATATATTTTTTAAATTGTTTATTTATTATATTATAAAAGAGTATTTTTTTAAAGTTTTATTTTTTATATATAATTTTTTACTGATTTTTTAATAAATTATATGCGAAGTATATTGGATATAAAATTAAATATTTTACTTGCATTTTTTTTATAATTGATTAAAATAACTTAATATCGTATAATGTTTATAATTACATAATTTATAAGTTAAGGAGATATCATGGCTGAAGATAAAAAACTTGACTCTCTTCTAGAACGTATATATCAAGATGGTGTTGAAAAATCTAATAAGAAAGCTGATGAGATAATTTCTAATGCTAAAAGTGAAGCAGATAGAATTATTAAAGAAGCAGAATCAAAATCAGAAGAAATCATTAAAGAAGCTCAAAGAAAATCAGAAGAGCTTAAAAAGAACACTATAACTGATGTTCGTATGGCAGGTGAGCAGTCAATAAGTGCTTTAAAGCAAAGAGTAAAAGATTTAGTTACCTCTAAAGTATTAGATGAAGGCTTAAAAGGAGCTTTTGCTGATACAGCATTTTTAAAAGATTTAATTTTAGAGGTTGTGAAAAAATGGGATATAGCTTCAGGTAACTCTGATGTAACAGTATATTTCCCAGAATCAAAAAAAGCAGATATAGATGCAGCATTTGAGAAATCTATAAAATCAGCTATTAATAATGCTACTATTAATTTTGATAAAAAATTATCAAACGGCTTTAAAATAGTACCTAATAGCGGCAATTATCAATTACAATTCACAGACGAAGATTTTGTAGAGTTTTTCAGTGATTATATCAAAGCTAAAACAGAAGAAGTAATATTTAGTAAATAAGAGGGGCGAGTATGGGATCATATTA
>CAKVCJ010000002.1 GCA_934725655.1 uncultured Brachyspira sp. | reverse complement strand
TATTAAGAGAACATAAAGACTCATGCATAATATTTAAAAGCAGAAACGAAAAGTGGCTTGAAAAAGAGTTTTTAGTTAAAGAAGATATTGACAAAACTTCAAATTTTATATAAAATACAAGTATGTCGATGTATAATCTATAATATTTTACGGCTTATCGACAGACAAGTTTTTTGAAATAGGTTCGTATTTTGTAATGTTATATAGTTTTTATATCGACTTACTCTAAATTTAATATGTAAAAGTTTTTGTCTTTTCATATTTCATGCCGAAAAAACGGATAATAAATCTAACCATATTGGAATGTAAATATTGGCAATAGTGCTTGTAAAGGATTGAAAATGGAATAATAAATCTAACCATATTGGAATGTAAATCAGGAAGCGCGATAGCTAGCGGTATAGGAAGTTGGAATAATAAATCTAACCATATTGGAATGTAAATTTCAAAATTTGAAGTTAAATTTTGGGATGTAGTCGTATAATAAATCTAACCATATTGGAATGTAAATAGAGTAAGCGGACTATTAAAGCAAGAACAATATAAAAATAATAAATCTAACCATATTGGAATGTAAATCGAAGTAAAATAGACTTCGATTTATGGCGTTTATGGATAATAAATCTAACCATATTGGAATGTAAATTTGTATATGGAGGTCTTTAATTATGAAAGTTTTAAATATAATAAATCTAACCATATTGGAATGTAAATTCCGTTTATGTCGATAGGATACCAAAGGAAATGTTTATAATAAATCTAACCATATTGGAATGTAAATAAAATACAAAGTTATACTTTTTATTTTTGGTAATCGATAATAAATCTAACCATATTGGAATGTAAATCGAAATTATAGTTTATCAGTTCGTGATTGTCAATTAATAATAAATCTAACCATATTGGAATGTAAATATCGAAGCGTATTTATCAGCTAAACAAAGTCAAGCTATAATAAATCTAACCATATTGGAATGTAAATTGTTTAACACCCCTAGGCATATGAGAGAGTAGTCTTCATAATAAATCTAACCATATTGGAATGTAAATATTACTAAAAAATAAAATAAATGAAACGAGAGCAGAATAATAAATCTAATTATAATGTATAGATAGTGCATTTAACTTGCATAAAACTTAATATAAATTGCATGTTTCAGTTTAACTTGCATAAATTTAAATCTCGTATCTATTAAAGAACTCTCTTAAAGTCAATCTCTCAATTAACTTATAATTATATTATAAATCATAAAATATATTTTGTCAAGTGCTTTTTTTTAAAAAAATAAAAAAAATTAGCTTTTTTTGTAGCAAATACTCTGTTTATACTACATTTAATACATATTTTAGCTTGAAAAAATATATATAGCATACTATATAATCTATTTTTTGATTATTTCATAATAAGTAAACATAACTACATAAAAATATTAAAATAGCTTGAAACAGATATTTTAAATAAAAAACTTGAATTTTTTAATAATAATATATATACTATAATTAAATATAATATTAAAAAGAGAGGACTATTTTATGATTTCTGTATTAAACTTTAATTATTTACTTTCCGATAATGATAATATAAATAATTCTCTGTTGTTTGATTTTCATTTGCCAGAAGATTTTAAAAGCGGAGACTTGTTTATGTTAAAAGAAAAAGAATATATTAATTATTATGCTATATCTAATAAAATGCGTTCGTTAAAAATGGATGTATTTTGGCTCAAAAATTTTTTTGGAATTGATTTTATAAAATCAAAACAAATAAAAGATATATCGAAAGCAGATGTTAAAAGAGCGTTTGGGGAATTGCTTAAAAAATATAAAAGAGGGAGTAGCGCGCTTAATTCATGCGCATCGGCATTAAGAAAATATTATAATTTCTTAAACGATACTACTACAAAAAAATTAGATTTAAGTATATTCAATATTAAACTTCCGAAAAGAATGCATAAAACCCCCGATGCTTTTCTCTTTAGAGATGTTATTACTTTATTCAAAGAAAATTATCATAAGACAAAAAAGTTTATTGAACGAAGAGATTTAATAGCTTTTCTTCTCTACTCAATAACGGGAGCAAGAAAAAATGAATTGACAAACCTGAAATTAAAAAATACTAATGATGCTTATTCTATAATTAATATTGAAGAGCATAAAATAAAACTATTTCAATCAAAAACGGAAGAATACCGAATTGTATTAATTCCGCCTATCGCTATGAAATATATTAAACTTTACCTTGACGAACGCGAAAAATATGCAAATAGAAGTGCGGACAGTTTTTTTATTAATGCGAACGGCGAAAATGCAAGCGAAAGTATTATGGATAGAATTCCCGAAAGATTTCAAAAAAAATACGGCATAAAGTTTCATTTACATCAACTCCGAGCAGGTTATGTTTCAGACTTATACGATAGCGGAATAGATTTGACGATGGTAAGTAGAATAATCGGACATAAAAGCGTTGATACTACTAATAAACATTATTTAGACTTACAAAATAAAGAAATGATACGAGCGGTAAAACGGCATCCGTCTTTTTCAATTAGAAAACAAAAATTAATTGAAGAAAAAAAGCCTATTTCAAATGAAATATCGGACGAAGTATTGTCTGAATATATAAAGAATAATATGCATAAAATAATCGATATAATAAAAAAAGCCTCTGCGGATGCTGGCAACAACCCAAGAGGCTATGAGAATTAAAAAAAACTTTTACTAACTGTAAACCTTTTAATCGACTATATTATAACTTATAAAAGGTTTACAGTCAATAGTTTATTTATTCTTTATTTATTATCTTATATTCTAATGCAAGATTTTTTATTGATTTTCTCAACTCGTTTCTCTCTTCTTCGCATTCGCTACAGCTATATAAGTCTCTGAATAAATCCTCTATATAATCCAAAATGTTATGTAAACCATCCGACATTCTTTTATGAGCTTCTACAACATCCGCTTTATCTATAGAATTAGTCATTTTGCTATATTTATGCTTTATATCTTTATACTCTTTATAGACTTCGTTAAAACTCTTCTTTACATCTTCCGATAAGTCCTGTATTTCTTCCGACATTGTATTTTTATCAATATTCTTATTCTCATGTAAAATATATTTTTTAGCGAGCATATAAACTATAATGTCGTCTTCGTTAAATGCACCCGCACCTGCCTTTATCATTTTTTGCACTTTCGTATAAAAGGCATCCATAACATTGCCGTCAAGAAGATTTGCCTGCTCTTCGCTTAATTTCAATATATCTCTTTCTTCATGTGTCATTTTAATTATTCCTCATATTTTCTATAATTTCTTTTATCGTTTTATTGCATTCATTCCTAAAATCTTTATCTTTAACATAAAGAGTGCCTGCGATACCTAATACTAAAAATAAAACATTATTCATAATAACCGTCCTTATAATTCAAAAAAATATAGGGCTTCTCATTGCTATATACAATAAAAAGCCCTGTTCGTTTTACGCTGTCGTTGTTGTCGTTTCAGTCGGGCATTTATAAACACATGAAGCGTTGATATTTCCTGCAGGATAAAAAGTCGGACTTTTTGGTATTCCGTCAAGTCGTGCGTTTATTCTACAGAATTGTTCGTCCATGTATCTGCCTTGTTTTTCCAAAGCCAAAGCCATCTGCGTTTTTGCAAGTTCGTCTCTAACTCTTGTTAATTCGTTGCCGTCTATCGTTTGTCGTAAGTTAAAAAACTCTTGAGCGTTTTGCGTTGCCAAAGCGTCTATTTTAGAGTTAGTATTATTCATACTATAAAACCCGAACTCTAAATTATTTTTAGGCGTCACACAATCACCGCCAGCTCCCATTGGAAAACGATTAAAGCCTCCGAAAAAACCGCCTCCGCCGAACATAGCTAATAATATAATTACAGCTATAGCCCATACTCCGATACTTCCGCCTGTCATAGCGTTTGAACCTTCATTCATAATATACTCCTTATAATATTGATATATATAAAAAATCCTTTATGGTGTAAACCATTGCGGATATTTTTACCTATTTACTAAACTTTGTATTTTATTTTTTACCGCCACTATATCTACTCCAAACTTTTGAGCGATACTAACTACAATTATATTATTTTCGTATTGACTAATAACACTTAAAACTTTATTCAAGTCTACTCCTTGACTTTTAGCAATTTGAATAATCGAATTGTCGTCAACATATTTATTTTGAGCTTGTTTTAATATGTTCGGTATAGCCTGTATTATTTTAGTTATGTTATTAGTGTTATTCTCTATCATAATAACAAAATAATAATATTTGCCGTGTTTTTGTAAATGATAAATAAACGAAAAATTAAAGAAGTTTTTAAGAATTATTTTGAGTATATAAATTTGAAAAAGCAATAGCCATAGCGTTATATTTCCACACTTGATACATTTTTAATTTTGCTTTCTTTTTGATTGCCGATACTTGACGAGGGTCTATACCGTGTTTTTCTGCAATGTCAATATCTCTTAATCCCTTGAAATAATACATATCGATAGTTTCTCTTTCCTTATCTGTTAGATTGACTAAAGATAAAAGAGTATCGATATATTCTTTTTCTGGCATATTTAAAATAATATTAACATCGCTTAAAGTAAAGTCTTTATCTTTCATTACCTTATCCTCTGCCAAATAAAACATCTTATAGAATGAGGCTGCACGGTGTTAGATTTACCGTATATATCTGTATCTCTAAATATAATATCTGTAAGCATGTCCTGAGAATATACCCCTGTAGTATAACCAGGGTCAACTACACTTCCTCCTCGATACCTAGCATCCTTATATGCTCCTTTTGGTTGAGGTAGTCCTGGTTGAATTTCTTTTCCGACTTGATTAATATCTGTAGTAGCCTCTAAAAATATACCGCTTTTAATTTTCTCCCAAGTCGTGCCTTGCCAAGTGTTATTCGGGTCAAAATCTTTATCTAAACTTGTATAAATTGAACCTACAGGATAAATCATATCGATAATAGATAAAAAGCCTGTCGGACGGACATCTTTAATATCGCCTTGACTTATTGTTTGACTATTTGCCTGCACCGATATTTCCGCTAAAGCTATTTCATATATTCCATTCGTATTTTGAGTTAATTTCGGAGGCTCGGGATTAGGGGAAGGGATGCCTCTTTTTATACATAAATATACATCGCCTTCAGCTTGCACTTTTCTTAATATAAGTAAATCTTTTCTAACCGAACCGTCCCCAATATCTACAATAACACTTTGCGGAGACTTAAAAAATCCTACGAAACCGTCTATAACAAATTGAGACGAACTTACAGTTATTTGTCTACCGCCAGATGCAATTATATTTCCGTATAATTTATCTTTTACTATTCCGCTACCATATAAGAATTGATAAGTCGTTTGTAAATCTTCGGCGTTATATTCTATATCATACATTTTAGTCGATAATACTAATAAACCGCTCGTTGTCGGATTTTCTTTTAATCTAACAGGCGTGTTCGCTTGAAGGTTAATAACTTCTTGCGTTTTCTCGTCTTTTACAGAAGAAGGCGATAATACTTTAGCCTCGTTCCATAATCCTGTAGTTTCGACATAATACTCTATAATAGTATCTATACCCCATCGTATCAATTCTATATTCTCACCGCTTCCAATTTGCACTACCATTATAGGTTGAGAGTTCACAGGTAAAACCGTTATATCTTGCGTTATTCCATTTCTTTGCATTTTTATTCCTCCAAAATCTTGTTTTGTAATTCATTTATTAATCCGAAAGGTTTACCAAAAGCAACCTCTCGTGTATATTTGCCATTTTCTATAGTATGCGTTATCTCGCTTACTAATAATTGTTTATAAATAGTTTCATATCCTAAATCTAATTTACATAAAACATATTCGCCCAAATCTACTTTTACATCTTGAGTAGGTTCAATATCGAAAGCCTCTTCCATAAGATATTTTGAAAGTTTTTCTCTGCCTTCGGCTTCAAGTATTTTTTTATATTGTTCTAATGTTTTACTGCCTCGCTTTTTATTCGATTGTATTACTAATTCAAGGGCAGGCTCTTTTTCTTTATCTTGTCTAATATCTATTATTACATTTTCCTCGCCTTCGACTAATACATAATTACGATATTTATCAATGTCTACTTCCATAGCGATAGATACTACATTGTCATCGTCTTCGCTTAATACTCTTAAATCTTGCAAATCTTTTTTTGGATATTTTATAGTTTTGAAATATATCTTTTTCTCTTCGGGATGGTAAAGCGTTTGCATTCCTACTTCGTATGCTTCCGAAAGAGTTTTTAATTTTTTATATAAAGTATCTTTCCTTTCACAACTAACATATATCTCCTCTCCGTTATCGTTATCATATTCTTCTGCAATAAAGAAAGGCATAAAATTGGTTTGGCTATTGTTATTATTATCGTTGATTATTCTACACATTACTCGTCCGCATTTATCATTATTTTCATCGGTAGGTATATATTCTTTTTTAATCGTATATCTTTTTTCTAAAAATTGTAAAAAACCCTCGCCTTTTATTTCAAGCGTTCCCTCGTCTGTAAACTTATAACTTTGTATATATGCTATAGGCGTTAGTCCGCTATCGGCGTTCGTTATAATAAATCGTGGATAATAAAAACCGCTCTTATATTTTTTTTGTTCGTTATCATAATATCTATTTGAGCCTACTATCGCATCGTATAAAGTCTTATAATAGTTATACTCTGCCGTCCTCGTATTCCTTTCTTTTTTAAACTCTAATTCCAAAGTAAAGCTGTCGGCTTCAAATATCTTCTCCGTC
Source organism: uncultured Brachyspira sp. (assembly GCA_934725655.1). Classification (GTDB taxonomy): domain Bacteria; phylum Spirochaetota; class Brachyspiria; order Brachyspirales; family Brachyspiraceae; genus Brachyspira. Next base: position 40,880 of record CAKVCJ010000002.1, on the reverse strand, counting down.
CATTCAAGTTTTTTAAACTCTTTTATATTACATAAAAAATTAAAATCATAATCAAATATATATAATTCGTCTATGTTTTGCGGATTTTTCATTAAAAGCCTCGATATTTATTTCTAAATACAATATAAGCATCAGCAGAGCCACCGCCCGTATCGGCATCAAACTTTAATGTATTATTCCCTAATTCTAACTTGAGCCAATTATCTTGTATTCTCTTTACATTCTCATAATAAACACCGTTAAGCGATACTGTCTTGTCTCTCGTATCTATAATTAAAGTGTCGCCAACTTCAGCTCGTATAAATATTTTCATTTCAAGCCCTGTTGTCTCATTGCGTAAAATCGGATTGATTAAAGGAGCTTGAGGCGTTATCGTTAGAGTAAAGCCGATATTATCGCCACCTTGATTGTTAACAACCACAGGCTGTATAGGTAATTTTACCGAAAAAATATATTGCTTCATATCAAGCGGATAAGATACTCCAAACATAAAGTTTTCCGATAATTGACTGCCAACACTATTATTACTGATAGGGTCGCTTTCAAAATAATTCCGACTTGCCAATAATTGAAGGTTGACGGTATAGGTTATACCTTTTTGACTGTCTCCGTATAAATCGTCAATTCCCGCAGGCTCGGGTTCTAATGCCGTGCATTGAGTATAATAATTCAAGCCGTCTCTAATAACTTTCAAATTATATTTTCGCTTCGGATTAAGAAAAGCATTCAAAAAAGCGGTTTCATTCATATTCCTTAATAATAATTTAATAGGAATAGTCCGTCCTTCGTCTTCTTCTACAGTAAATGATTGTAAAGCATTAAATAAAGCCTCATCGCTTGAAATAGACGGGTATGTTTTTGAGCCTTCGCCCAAGTGTAAAGTTTCACCCGTATTCGTGTCGGTTAGTATAAATTCAAGGTTAGACCATATTCTCTTACTCATAATTAAATTATAAGTAAGTCGTGTCGATTATTCTATAGTGAGGAGAGAGAGTTATTTATTTATTTCTTTTAATTTTTCCAAAAATAATTTTTGTTTTTCTTCTGGTAATTTTAGAAAGGTATTATAAAGATTAGATTTTAAAACCTCTATTCCAGCGTTTACTAATATTAATTTTGTTATATCGTCAAATTCGTCTAAATCATTTTTTACCATTCTTTTTTGCCTCCGTTGTATTTTTTAGCAAGTCCTTTTTTAATCAAATATTCCGCTACATCCACATTATCGACTTTTACACTTGCCAATAACCTAAAATATTTATCCCGCCCTAAATTATATAAAGTTATTTCTTTAGCGTTTAATAATAATTTTTCTAATTCTTCTTTTGCTTGAATAGATATTTTTCTTATTTCTTCTCTGCTGTCGTTAAGTTCGGGCGTGTCAATGCCTCGTATTCTAACCGCTATGTTTTTACCGAATACATCAGGTATGTTAGGAATATCTATAATAAAAGTATCGCCGTCTCTAACTTTAATAATTGTAAAGTCTCTGTCCGTGATAGTGTCGGAGTATTCTGCGGAGTAGGAATAGCAAAATATAATAAATAAAAATAGTAATAATTTTGTTTTCATTTTTTCTTTATTTTCGGCGTCTTAATTGCCTTTCTTCTCGTTCGTTTATATTTTTTTACAATAATTTTTGCCATAAAAAAACCTTAATTTGTAATATTATTTGTTTTATGAAAATCGTTAAGAAACTTTATTATATTCTCATTAGTTAAATCGCTTGTCAATAATTGAATATCGTTGCCTGTAGTTCCGTATTTATTTTGATTGCCTTCAAGTGTCGTAGTTTCAATAGTTGTCTCTGTATTATAAATATAGATATAAGCCAATATTCCAAAAACAATTAAAACTGATAATAATACACTGCAAGTATATATAAATAGTCGTTTCCAAAAAGATAATTCTTTTGCAAGTATATCTGCTACTTTTATACTTTCATTAATTAATTGTTTATCGTCCATAATCAATATATTAAATTAATTTTATTTTTTGTCAAGTAATTTATTGCATTATCTTTTTATAGAATGCATTATTTTCCAATTCTTTTTTGTATTTACTAAAATAAAAACCGTAAACCTTTTTTTCTGTTGTTATTATAACATATTCTGAATTTATAATATCTTTAAGTATTTTTTTTTGTGTATCGTTATCTAATGATATTGTAGTAGACATCCAAAAACCATTATCATTGTTTACTTCAGACGATTTAAAATTATATCTATAATTATCGGTTGTTATTATGTTAATTTTTTCGTCTGTTTCTATAAAATAGATAGCCCAACCGCCCGTTTTCATAATTACAATTTCGCAGTGTAGGTTTTTGTTTTTATATTCTGGAACTCTAACAAAAAGGGCATCGTCTTCTATTTCTACTTGCGAAAATAAAGATAAGACAAATAATATAAAAATTAAAATTATTTTTGTTTTCATTTTTTATCCTCCGCTTTATATAAAGTTTCGTAATATTGATGGTTAGGTGTCGAGTATTCTATTTTACCTAACGATAAAATATTGTCAATTAATTTTAATTCTATTTTATATGAATTATGTTGCTTCCACATTACAAACCACGCCTTGCCTATTGTCTGATTTTCTAAATAATATAAATTGCCGTGAATGGTATCATATTTTTTTGTCGATATTATGCCATCGCTTTCAATCCATGCATATTCTACAGTCCTAAAAAATAAGCGATACGGATATTTTGGAGTTTTCCCTGTTTTTGTTAGATTTTCTTTAATAAAGTGAGTATAAGACATAATTTGGTCTTGATTTTCATTCGGCAAATCAAAAATAACTTTATCTATATCTATATTAAAAAACGGTTTTACAGGAATTCGCATATCTTGGGCTTCTCTAATAAACTTATTAATTGAGTTTAATTCCTGTTTTACTCTTTCACGCATATTACCAACTAAAACGCCGCCCGAACCTTCTACATCATAAAATATTTTTGTAATATCCGTAGTATTATAATCTTCTTCGGTATAAAATCTTATTTTATCGTCTTGTTTTTTTATTGGCATATAATTATTATCTATTTCTGGTTTATTAATATCTATATTTTCGTTTATACTTTCTAATTCTTCTTCTTCTCTATTTAACATATTTATTTTTATTTCCAAATCTAACCGATTATTTTCTTCCTCTATGGCTTGATGTCTTTTTACTGCGATAAAAATTAAATAAAGCACACCCCAAAAACCAAAAATTATAAATAAACCTAAAAGTCCCGTTATAAGCGAAAGAATAAAAAATATTAATATTGAAATTGAACCGTATAATAAAATATTATTGTAAGTCTTTATACTCATAAATTTTAAATACCTATTTATTTAATTTATAAAAAATATAAAACATTTTTTATAAAAAGTCAACAGTTTTTTTATGAATTATAACCTCTTGTTATTGCCATTACCACCGATTTTGCTATAGCCTTACCCGACAAATTAGCCAATTTTCTAGCGTCTTGTCCTACTCCCGTTATCGTTATACCGCCCAAATTGACAACAGGATTTTTATTATTTATCGTATTATTATTTATACTCTTTAATTCTCTACTCTGATAATATTCCCATTGTTTAGTTTCGGCGTGATTTAATACCCGCTCGCCTTCCGAAGCCCATATTAAAGTTTTATCTTTTTCATTACCGCTCGTTCCAACAAGTCCTTTATAATAATTTTCATTACCGCTCGGAACATAACCGCCCGAAGCAAATTGAGGTATTTCAGGTAAAGGCGTGGCAGCTATAGCCGCTATTTGTCCTGCAGCTGCAGCTACAACCATACCAACATAAAGCGGGATTAATACGGCAGGGAATACCGAGCCTGCGGCTGTCGCTTGAGCTATACCGCTTGCCAATGATACGGTTGCGTTAAATATGCCCGTTGCCTTATCCATTATCGCTTGCTTTCTTTTAAGTTCGGCGGTTTTAATAGCCGCTTCTCTTTCTTTCTGTTCTTTCAATAATTGAGCTTCGTCTTCTCTTAATTGTTTTTGAGTTTCTAATTCTTGCCTGTATAATTCGTCTTGTTCCAAAGCCTCTTGTTCGGCTTGCAATTTCTCTTCCAATGCTTCCCGCTGTTCTTCTAACTGTTTATATTTTTCTTCAGTCATGTGTTCGCCGATTTCTTCGTTTATCTCGTCTATTTCTTTTTGAGTATCTTCAATTATCTTTTTTCTTTCGGCTTCTCTTTCTTCTGTCTCTTTTATTTGGTTATCATACATTTTCTGCTGTTCTTCAAGGTTCTTCTCTATTCTTTTTAATTCTTCGTCAAGAGCGTCCTGCACGACATCAATTTGATTACTCCACATTGTCGACCAAATATTAGCTATAGAATTAACGGCGTTCTGCACATGACTAACTATATTTTGCCATTGCTTTTTCAATGCTTCGCCTAAAGTGTCGCCATCGCCTCCTGCATCTTTTAATTTTTTTCTTAAGTCTTTTAAGTCGTTTTCTAATCCCGCTATTTCGTCAGCTCGAGCCTCTTTTTCTTCTTGAGACAAAGCATTAAGTTTATTTAATTGATTTTCTTTTTCGGTTATTACATCTTGCAAATATTTTTTATATCGTGCTTTCAAGGTTGCATTTTTTTCTTTTTCGTCTTCAATCGTTTTCTCTATAGTTTTTACATTTGCATTATATTCTTTTTCCAATAATTCTAATCTTTTTTTATGTAAATCGTCTTTATTTAATTTTTCTAATTCTTCCCTCGCCCATATATTATCTTTTACCAAGCCTTGCAAATATTTTTTTTCGGTTGCCGATTTATTTTTTCCGTCAGCTATAAGTTTTGCGTTAGTTGTTTTTGTAAGACTTTCCAAATCACTAAAGAATTTTTTATTTTCTTCAAGTAAAGCCTCATTCTTCTTCTCTTCATCCGCTATAGTATTATTAATAAATTCTTTATTTGCTTTCCAGCGTTTCTTTAATTCAGCAATAGGGTCTTTCTCATTACCACCGCCTACATCTGCGTCCATTCCCGTATCTGTTATGTCTGTTGAAGTATCACTTGTTTTATAACCACCTCGTCTTTTTTTTAATGTTTCCGATAATCTAATCATTTCAGCTTGTGCTTTGTTTTTTAATTCCATAGCCTCTGCTTCTTTTTTAAGTGCATCTGCTATACTTTTATCGTAATTCTTTTTTGTATATTCCTTTGCTTGTGCTTGCCTTTTTTCTAAATCTATTCTCTGTTCTACAGCTTTTTTATATGCGTTATCGGCGTCTAAATAAGATTTGTTTGCTAAATCTTTTTGTCCTCGTTCTTCTTCTGTATAGAATTTATCTAATCCTATATTATTATCAATCTTCCCCCCATTCTTTTCTATAGCCTCCGCCAATTCTGGCATTTCTTTTGCTAATTCCTCGAAAGTATTTTTTAATTTTTCATTCTCTTCTGCTGTTCTATTTGTTTTTTTATTAAGTTTATCGTAAGTTAATATAAGTTCCGTTAAAGCATCGCTGCTCGACTGTATCGCTTTCGCATTCTCGCTCATAGCATGACTTGATTTTTCAGCTTGTTGTCCAGCGACTTTCATTTGACTATTCAAATTGCCTAACTTTGCTAATAATTTATCCGCCCATTTTGCCACCGTTTCAAAATTAGTAATAAGCGATACTATAGCCGTAGCCAATAAACCGATAGCTATTATAAGCCCGCCCGTTTGAGCGTTTAATAAAGTGAAACTTGCGGCTATAGCCTTAATCCCCGTAGCCACTCCCATACTTGCGGGAGCGGTTATTGCTAGAGCTATATTCAATCCCAAAAAGCCAGCTCCAACTCCAGCCACTATCGGTAATAAGATATTCATATTTTTTACTAATCCTACAATAACACTGCCTACCGCTTCAATCGTTTTTGATATTTTAGGCATGTTTTTTTCCGCTATTGCTATTAGTTTTTCTGCTGTCGGTAATAACTTATTGCCTATTTCCAAAGTGATTGCTGAAAATTGCGCTCTTATTTTCTTTAATCTTTGAGCGGGCGTCTCGTCTATTTTCTTAAATGCTTCTTCCGTAGCACCAGCAGCGTTAGCCATAGCTTCCATATCTGCCGTAAATCTCTGCGTGTTATTTCCCACTAATCCTAATACTGATGCTCCCGCCTCTACAGAACTAAATAAAGTATTTATTCCTACATTCGATGCTTTCGCTTTTTTTTCTAAAAGTTGTAAAGCGTCCTGCAAATTCTTTCCGCTTGCGATAAAATCTTTAAAACTTTTACCCGCCAAAGATTGAAATGTTTTTCCTACTTGACTTCCTTCGTCCGATAATTCGACTATCGCTTGTCTTAATTGAGTAGTAGCTACGCTTGTCGGCGTTCCTTGAGCCGTTATCGTTGCCATAGCCGCCGATATATCTCTGAAAGCTACGCCCGCCGATGCCGCATACGGTATTACATTAAAATAGCTCCTTGATAATTCCCCGATTGTCGTCTTTCCCCGTTTCATTGTTTCAAACATTAAGTCCGATACATTCATTACCTCGCTTGTTTCCATAGCATAGGCATTTAATATGTTCGTTAATCCGTCAACCGATGTTTGCAAATCCGTCACGCCTCCAATCGCATTTTTACTCGCTACTTCTAAAAAGCTAACTACATTGTCGGCAGGCACGGATGCGGATATTGCTTGATACATTGCGGGGATACTCTCGCCCGTCAATATTCCTGTTTGTTTCGATAAATCAATCAAGCCTTGCTTTAATTGATTAAGTCCACTTTCAGGCATGTCGTTTATTAATGTTCTAACCTCCGCAAAAGCCGTCTCGAAATCCATCGCTTGTTTTGTAGTGCCGACAAGAGCCGCAGTAATAGCTCCAACTCCAGCCGCTACTCCCAATGCCATTTTTTTCATTGTCGATAATGAGGCTTGTATTTGACTTAAATTATTTTTATTTATTTCGACTTTTAAGTCTCTTGTCTCTTCTAATTTCTTTAATTGCTTTTCCAAATCGTCAATTTCTTTCTGTGTTTTCTTAAATGTTTGAGTATCGGCATCTACGATAACTTTATTTTTTTCTTTCAATATATTATTTATATCTTTAATTTCTTTATTTAATGTTCGTAAACTCTTACCTTTCGCTTCCTGCACTTCCATTCTAAACTTTAATTTATTGTTTAATCTTTTGCTCTGTTCTTCGATAAAGTCAAGTTGTTTCCGTATATCTTTAGTCTCTATTTCCGCAGACAATTTTAATTTATTTTTATCGAGGCTTTTTAGCTGTTCCTGTATATCTTCTATATCTTTAGCGAGCGCTTGCTTATTCATCTTAAAAACGGCTTGTTTATTAAGTCCTTCAAAACTTTTCTTAATTTCACTTACGAAATTATTAACATCGTTTATACCAGCCTTTAAGTCGTTCTTTAATAGATTACCGTCAATTTGAATTGGTATTATTATACCTTCAGTTTCTGTTGCCATTTTTTGCCTCCAATATTTTTAATCTTTCTAATCTTATTTTTTCCTTTTCCGCATTACCTACACTACTTCCCATATTCTTACTTTCAAGCGATACAAAGTTTTTCATTTCAAGTATTTTCTGTTTTTCTCTTTCACTCGCATGTTTGTAAATACTACTTTCATTAATGTCTAATCCACGATAATACATATATACTCCGACTAATTTACTTTTTTCATCTAAATCATTAAACATTGCCATAAACTTCCACCAATGAAGAGTATCTAATTCGGCTTCAATATCTATTTTATAAGTTCTGTAAAATGCAGAAAAAATTAAAGTATCGTCCTTCTCAAAAGAGTATAATTTTTCATTACTCCCGCTCCCTCTCATTGCTTTCTCGCTTTCGGCTTTAATTTCATTATTAGTTTTTCCACAATTCAAAAACCAATATAATTTTTCAAGTAATTTATTATTGTATTCTTCGTTTATATCTTTTTTGTTTTTTATCGCAGAAAATAATATATCGATTACTTGATAAGCATTATTTACTTTACTTAATTGTATTGAAATATTAAGCCATAATCGCGCATTCGTTTCTATATCAAATATTTTATCGTATATTTGTATAGCATTCGGACATTTATTAAGTAGCATCGTTCATCTTGTCAGATATATAACTATTTCTTTTAAGAGCTTCGTATAATACTTCATAAACAGAGTTCATAGGTATAGACTTATTTTTAATATAATCGACAGCCTCGTTTCCTAATAACCAATTAAGAATATTATAAACACTTTCCAAAGTATCTTTATATATACTTCCGATTTTTTCAATATAATTTTCTTTTTGTTTTTCAAGCTCGTTAAACTCACTTATGCTCGTGTTCGTAAAGTTCTTTAATATTTCAGTTTGTTGTTTATCTATTTGTTCGATTATTCCCGTATAGTTGTTTATTTGAGTATCTATGTTTTTTTGAATATAGCGATACTTTATTATTTCCCCGAGCATTTCCGCAGAAGGCAATTCTTGGTTTACATCAAAAAACTTGTCTATAATCTTAATCCCGCTCTTGTCATAAGTAATAACTCTATCTTCTTTTATATTTTTTACATTTTTCTTTTTAGTCGGCATATAATCTCTCTCTCTTTATAAATATATAGGGTATTCGTTTTACGAACGAGATACCCTACATAAGATTATTTTATTATACTTGGTCTGTATTCTGTTCTGTTCCAGCCTCTGCTGTTTGTTGGTCGTCCGTTTCTGCTCCAGCGTCTCCATTCTCTTTACCTTGAGTATCTTGTCCCGTATGTTCTGTTCCTGATGGATTAGCTGGCGGTTCAAGGTTAGTAGCTATTGTGCCTTCCGTAAAATCGGTAAGTCCATAAGTATCAATTTCTGGGTTATAGCTTCCTTTAAGTCCGCATTCATTCAATTTTATACTTCCTGCTGTCAAGTCGCCTGATGTAGTCAATGTAGCGTCAAGTTGTAGCTTATCTTGTCCCTCTCCACCGATTGAAGTGAGCGGAGCTGCCACCTTTCCCTTAAATGCTAAAGCCGTTCCTACATCGCCTTGCTTATGAATATACTCGAAGACAATTAAAGCATCCAAAAGCAAGTCGTCCATGTTTCCTCTTAATGTATTAATCGTTATGTAGTTATGAATATTGTCCGATGTATCTACATTTTCTGTTATTTGGAAAGTCCACGAGCCTCTTGTTATTGATGTATTACCCATCGTTTGCGTTATGCTTTTATTGTCCTTATTAGTATTATTCATATTTATGACAGCCGATGCTGTTCCCGTTCCTATGATAAAATACTTTTTTTCGCCTGTTTTACAGTCTGGCACATAGCCGTAATATCTTACTTTTTCTCTTGCGATTTGTTTTTGAGCCATTTTTATTCTCCTTGTATTTATTTTTTTAATAATATGTCGAATAGTTAAACTGCAGGTCTATAACCGCCGTTATCCTATCCTCCGAACTTTCTACTACTGAAGCGGAATTTAACACCTCTATTGCAATACTTTCGCATTCAAAAGGCAATGTTGGGATGTTTCTCCCGCTCTTGTATTCTTTCTCTATATAATCGCCTAATTTATCAAGCGATTGCACTATTTGAAGTTTATTTATGTTATCGGACGGCGTGTATGCCTGTATCGACTTTATAGAAAACTTAAATATTAAATCTTTCTTTCCGCATATACTGACACTATCGATAGGATTAGAACCTATCTTTTGTATCAATATTCCGTTAGAGTTTTCGATATTCATTATTTCAATGTTTACCGTCTTCTCAAGCGTAATATCTTCGTCTTCATAGCTTTCTATAACCTTTTTTAAGTAGTCATATAAAGCATCGTAAATACCGTTAAACTTCATTAAAAGCCTCAACAACCGATTTCATAATATCATTTTTATGAACTTCAAAAGCCCTGATAATCCAGCGAGGGCAGGCTTGCGGATGCGTTTCCTTCGTATAATTCCAATTAGGGTCGCCATACCAAATACGGCGTGCATAAGGCATGTTATACGATATACCAACGAATTTGTCTCCTCTCTTTTCAAACTTCATTGTATCATACAAACTACCCGAAAGATAAGGAACAAACGGAGCAGATACTCTTGCTATTTCATTAACTAATACCGCCGAAGCATTTTTTATTTTCGCATTAAGTTGCTTTAATAATGCCTCTTCAGTAATATTATTAATTACACTAACTTTAATCATATATTCCCCGTCAAAGTCAATAAGTCAGGCTTGTTTCCAAACCCGCCAATATCGATATTCGTTATCGTATGATAGGTAAAACCTAACTTTTTAAAATCGATACTTCTTATTAGCTTTTTCTCTACCTTCAAACCGTTATTATACTTTTCGCAAATACCTAAAATAAAACTTGAAGTTTTTTGCTGTATCGTCCAATAATCTTTAGTCTGTTCGTCAAAACCTTTACTCCCAAAATCTATTACATCCAAATAACTAACTTCATGTCGCTTGCCTTCTATCATTCGGTAAAACTTGCTTGTAGACATGTCGATAACAACCGAATAATTGCCAAGCGGAGCTATTCCATTATTACTTTGTTGATATATTGAATTTCGGGTATAGTTTACATTCTCTATCACTGTCGGCATAACATAGTTAGCATATTCGCTATCTATATTATCGCTGGTATTACTCGCAAATGCCGTAAACAACATAATCGTATAAGGCAGACTTGCCTTCGGTAATGGCGTCCACTTCATAAGCGTCTAACTCCCAGCGGGCTTCTCTTAAGCCAATTATTTACAATACCTGCAATATTCAAGTCGCCCTGCTTATTATCGCTATTAAAACTTAATGATGTGCCGTTAATACTTTGACTTACTACTCCGCTTTTTTCAAGCTCGTTCTCTCCAAAATAATTTATTTGATAGAGTATATAAAATTGAATATCTTTTTTATTATCTTCGCTTAAAATATCATAACTGTAAACGATACGGCTTAATATATAGTCTCTCGACACTTTATATAAAGCCTTGTAATCGTTTTCAGTTATCTTGGAGTTCGGATACTCTTCTTTAAACTTTTCGTAAGTTAGTATATCGTCCATCATTATATATTTTTAGATGCTTCCGCTGTTGTATCTTCCAAAACCTCTTTCGATTTTATTATACCTATTCCCACTTTTTTAGGTTCAAGCACCATTTCCCAATTTGTGCCAACTTCTAACTCGCTATTTTGAGCCGTAATCGGTTTAGTCAATGTTCCCTTAAAAGATAATCCAACAGGCTCGAATAAGAAGGCTCTTCTATAACCTACATATTCTTCGCCTTGATTTTTTTGTTGATTATTTTCATAGAAAACCCCTGTATTTCGCAAAGGTAAATCGCCCGTCCATCTTATAGCTCCGTTTCTCAATATATATGTTTCGTATGTATTGCCCGTGCCAGCCGTAATACTGTCGTCTACCAATATTTGCGCTCCTTGTAAGAAATTAACCATCTGCGTTTCGGTTAGTTTCGTTAGCAAGTTTGCGTATGGAATACTATGCATAATTATTAAAGACGCGCTATTCATCATATCGCCCCAAAACTTCGTTTTTGCTTTGATATAATCCGCAGATGTCATACTCTTTTTAGATATATCATAGACGAGTTTGCCTGCCACTGTGGTATTTGCGAAAATACCTTTTAGCATAGATAACATACAGCGTTTAAGTGAAGTATCTTTATGATTTTGAACTTCATCGTTTATAGCTACTTCGGGCGTCTTGCCTCTACTCATATACTTTGTGAGTTCGTTCCAGCCCCAAATTTTATATTTGCGAACTATAACGGAAGTCTGCTCTTTATGTCCGATACTGTCTACTTCGGTATCATGTTGTCCATCCCAATAGTCAGCATCCTTGAAATCGTAAAGCCATGATGCTCTTGTTATTTTCCCTGCATTCGCCATCGCTATATTGTATAACTCTTGGTCGAAAGCCAAAGCTCCGCTCGTCACGAGCAGGTTTTTCTCTGTGCTATATTCTTGTGATAATGCAAGAAATATCTCTGGGTCAAAAGGGACATTTGCTTGCGTTGGTGATAATACTGCCATAATATTTACTCCTTGTATTCTTATACTTTTATGCCCTTACTTGACATATAATTTTTATACGAAGTAGGGTCTTCTTCTTTCATTTTCTTTAATTGATTTACCCGCTCATTCGGGTCGTCCGATAGAGTAGGTAGTGGTGGATTTGCCGAAGCAGTGCCTGCGGCATTCGGAGTAGCTCCAGCGGGTTTAGATTGTATAAATAAAGAGCTATAATTTTCCATTATACCTTTAATTTGTTCGTCTATTCCAAGTATATTGTCGCCATCCACTTTTATTAAATTATTATCTAACTTTGACAATACAAACTCTTTACACTTCGGTGCGATAGGGTATCTATCCAAAAAGTTAGAAATAAGACTATTTCGTTGAGCTTCCTCCATTCCTTTTTTGAGAGTATCTATTTCGCCTTTATGCTTCGCTTGGATTTCTTCCATTCGCTTGTCATATTCTTCTTTCGATATGCTCTCTTTATTGAGTTTAGCTATTTCTTTTTGATGTTTTTCCGACATGTCCATAAGCTCTTTATTTTTCGTTTCTAAAGTCTTGTATTCCTCTTCAAGTTTATTAAATCTCTCTTTAGCGATATAATTACCGCTTTCAAGGTTTCCTAACTTGATTTTTTTGTCTTCCAAGCCTTTTTTGAAATCGTCAAAACTTATTGGCTTATCCCCGAAAATACCTTGCAAATCGTTTAATATTGTGTTCTCCATACTTATAAAAGTCTCCTTGATTTATATGTCTCTCGACAGATTTTAGTTTTTATTGCTTGCTACCAAGCCCGATAATATTTTATAACTCTATTATCAATGAGTATAAAAAAATTATATTAATTCGTTGTTTTTTTATCTATAGTGAGGAAATTATATTTATCGCTTTATTATATTCAATTAATAAGTCGTCTATATTCGATATATCTATATTAAGTAAATTATAAAAATGATTTAATACGAAATCCATATAATCGTTAAAAATATCTTGCTTGCATTTATCAAAATTGATACTAAAAATGCATATATACCGTTTCACTCCCATAATTTCGACTTGTTTAAAATACTCTTCTTTATTCTTTTGATAGCTATAATACTCTTTCAAATATATATGTAATTCTTCTACGCTATTTAATTTAATTTCGTCTTTCAAAAAGTAAAGAATTGCTGGAAGCCAAGCTCCCCAATACAATTTTAATTGTTCGTAAGAGCGGTCTTTTATTCTCAAGTCAATATAATATTTATCGCTTTCGTTTTTAGCTTGAATATCTTTAAGTCTATTCTTTAATTTTAATAAGTCGTCTTTATTTATTTCGTATTTCATTCGTATTTGTCGTTATTAGTTCATTAGTTGTTATGTTTGTAAAAATAATATAATTAGTATCGCTTTCAAAATATTGCGGAATTATATTAGTATAATTTTTATAATTAAAATAATTACTACCAACTTGTCGATTATACCAATTCTGCCATCTTGCCAATCGCATTGTCGCTTTTCTATATTCAAGTAAAGCCTGCTGTGTATTTGTTATTGTATATATTTCATAGCGGGCTGGCGGTTTTGTTAGAGGAACTGTTATATATTTTACCTTCTCTGCACATCCTAAAATAAATAGCATAGAAAAAAGAATTAAAGATTTTTTCATTTTGATTGCGTCTCCATAAAATCATTTGAAATACTATCATATGCAATTATATCTTCACTCGGCATCGTTCGTATAACTATACGATTAATTTTACTTAAACTATTATTATATATATTCAATTCCCTTATTTCGTCTTCTCTGTCTAATATTTCATTTTGATAGAATACATTACTTATAGTCAAATTAGTTATTTCAGTAGACAACTTTATTATATGTTTATCTTTCTTTTTTATATCGACTATTAAATAAGTTATCACTAATAAACTTATAATAATAGTCAATATAAAATAAGTCCACTTGTTCGTCAAAACCGAAAATAACTTTTTAACTATACTTAAAATTAAAGCTATACTCATTTATTACCTTTATTTTTATTTATCTTTCATTTGCTTTCTTTACTAATTCCCATCGTTTCGATATTTCCGTTATTTCATTACTCAATTCAATAGTCTTATTCAAAATATCTTTATAATCACATAAATGATAGTAAATAGATTTTAATAATTCTACTTCATTATCATTTTGATTAAAATTAATTTTTTTATCAATTTCGTTTATACAATCTTCAAGCATTTTCATTGTTGCCATCATCCTTTTTTATTTCACTTGCCGATTTTAGATTTTTAATAAATATCGAACTGTCAATTGGTAATAAAATCATAAAGCCCGCTATTGCTATATATAAAAGCCCTTTACACTCGTCTGCCGAAAGCGGATGCCCCGCTATTTTACTTTGATAAGTATAATTAAAAAATATAAAAGCGACTATTAATATTTTTATCAAATTACTTATATTTTTAGCATTATGTTTTATCATAAATCTTTTTTAACCTCCTCATTTTCTTTATAAAGTCAATCGTCCAACGACTAACATTATTTTTATTCCGAAAATAATTTTTGTATGCTTCATAGTCAAATACTCTGTCTACATCCTTCATATCAATCATATAAAAATATTTCTCTTTAGTCATCGATACTCCAAAAAACCATTAAACATAATACTAACAAAAATAACATTAATACGAAACTTCCAAATAAAAACTCAATCATTTCTTCCGCTCCAAAATACCAATGCCCAACATAAAAATAAACTTGACAATAAAAATAAAATTACCTTAAAGCCCATTTTTATACACTGCCTTAATTCATTAATTTATTATATATAAAAGCTATAGTTCCGAAAATCGTGCCTAAAGCTAATAAAAAACCGCTCAAAATCCCTGCACCTTTTACTACTTTCATTAATTTATTGCCCGTCACGGCATCGCTTAATAAATCGCTATGACTTTTTAAACTCTCTTCATACTTGCTTATTTTATCAGTAATATTTTTCAAAGAATTATTTAATATAACATACTGCTCGTTAATGTTATATAGTTGTTTTTCTAATATATCCAAAGTTTGCTCGATTTTTTCTATTTTATTATTAAGTTCGTTATATCTATCACTACTCCGATTATCTAATCTATCTATTCTATCCTCGCTCGCTTTTATTTTTTCAAATAAATTGTCAAGTAAAGTAATAATGCCGTTGCCGTTTCGCTCGCTATTTTTATTATAACCAATTACCGTCTCTAAAAATGAAAGTCGCTCTTTCATATCTTTTGCTTGTCTACTTGCTTTTTTATTAGTCAAATCATAACCCTCGCTTTACATAACTTTTTTTATAAAACCTGCGATAGAAAAATTGTGAAAAAAACTATCGCAGGCAATTCAAATTAATAAAAAGAAGTTAAAAAAATGAGAAAAAAACATTGCATTATATTTCCTTAATAAATAATATAAAGTTTTCTACACCTCGTGCCTCGACAAAATTGTAAAATTGTAAAACGGCATCTGTCGATTGTCCTATAGTTCCATTATTATTATCTTTCAAGCCTAACAATAAACAGCCTTCAGTATCTTGCGGATAATTGCCAATATGGATTAATATTCTGCGTCTACGAAAAGACGGCATTATACTATCGCATGACAATAATAAACCTTTACCTTTATATTTTGCTGGAAGGCTCACGGATGTTGTCGTCCATTCAATATTATATTCTCTCGGCATTATTCTTTTATCTTGTCGAGGCGTGTCGGTTGATGCTCCCGCATTTTCTAAAGTGAAACAATTAAATAAACTTTCCTTATCTTTAATATCTTTAATATTGTCGGCTTCATAAATATTTAAGTGTCCTATTGTAGAGCCTTCAATTTTCGCCCTGCCTTTTTTCTGTATTCCTTCGTATTCTTTTTTTCTTTCGACTATGATATAAAACATAAATACTCTCTCTCCTTAAAATTAATTAATTTTTTCTCTATAATATCTTCGTAAAGTATTATATTCTTTAGTGTGTTGTCTCGCTCGCTCTTGCCATTGTGAAACTTTATTTTTTGCTTTCGTTGTATCAAGTCCCATATTTTCCGATATTACTAATTGTTGCTTATATTTTCTTATGTTCGCTTCGATATATCTTTGTTTTTGTTGTATTTCATATCTTTTTTTATCCTCTTCTTCGTTGTAATGAGTAAAAACAGGTTTACTTATTCCGTCTATAAACTCATAATAACGATGTCTGCAGTTTATTCCGCAAATACCCGTTGCCGTGTTCGGTTTACATATACTTACAAAATCTTTATAAGAATATACCCGTCCTTGCCAAACCGCATGCTCGGGACGGCTTCCGTGATGACTTGAAACCTCGATTTTTCTGTCTTTTTTAGGTATTCCTATATCCTCTGCAAGTTGTTCTTGTTGCGATATATAAGTTTTATTGCCGATACTCTTTACATTCATACGAACATAAGCGGTAATATCTTTCCATTCTCTTCCAGCATTATCTTTTATATTGATACTCTTATTAAATATTTCTGTTGCCGATTGTATTATATTTTTTTCTCTTGGTATTCCTTTATTGGTATTATATATAGCTTTCGTTATAATATTCGATATTTGATTATTGCTATTAATCTTTAATTCTTTAATCGTATTGTCAATAATAGATTTTCCAGCTTTTATGCTTTTTGCTAAAATTACTTTATTCGCTTTTGTTATAACAGGTTGCGATTTAATAAGTCCTTTTTTGAATGCCTTTTTATAAGTTTCCAAATCAGTTTTTAAGTATAGCTCTGCATTTTCGGTTATCACTTTTATCAAATCTTTATCTATATCATAAAGTTTTGAATTGATTAAAGTATTAAGTTCTTTATAATATTCTCTTATAATTTTATCTTTTTGTTTTATCTTTTTCTCAATAACTTTCGACACCGTTTTTGCTTCAAGTTTCAATATGTCAAGTTGTAAACTGTCTATTAAAGATAATAGCGTAGATATTTTATCTTCGATTAAAAAATCATTCATTATTTACTTTACCATACTTATTATCATTATTATCTTTATTCAAGTCGTCATTATCATTTATATTCTTTTTATTATCTTTGTTATCATTATCTTTATTGTCGTTGTTGTCGTTCATATTTCCAAAAAGATTATTAAAGTCGCTATTACCTACTTTTTTTCCGTTCTCGTCATAACCTAACCTTGCCAATTCGTCTATTAAGTCCTTGCCTGTCAAGTTCTCATATTCAGTCAAAAAGCGATAAGTCGACATTAAACCCGCTTGAAATTGACTTAAAGCCTGCTCTTTCAAAGTTTCGTCATCGACTAATATGTTATCGCTTGTATTAAAAGTTATTCTAATATTATAATCTAATGATTTATTATTAGTATTTTCATAAGCTAAAAATAAAATAGCGGAGTTTAATTTGCATATTTCATCCCGCATCTGCCCGAAATGTTTTTTTAATGTATTAAACTTTTGCCCGTTATCGCTAATAACTTGCGTGGCTGTCGGAGTAGACACTTTATTTAATGATAATGTTTCCGCTCCAAGCCCTACCGATAACGATAACATTTTATACGCTTCGGTTAGATTTTGTGAGTATTCATTTATTTTAGTTTGTAGATTTTCAAGCGATACTATAGCTTTATTGTCTGTAGAGTTTGCATTTTCCTCGCCCAATAAAATTGTATTTCCGTTTGCAAATCTTTCGGGTATTTCAAGTTTATTATTAATAGGGTTCGTAAATAAGATTTTGCTTACCAAAAGCATATTTTCCGAAATATCCAAATCTCTTGCCATAGCGTTATATATGTTGTCTATGCCTTTACAAATATCTTTACTGTCTTCGTAAATCGGCACTCCAAAACAATTTGCATAATCATAAGATTTACGATTAAAAGGCTTGAATATTACAAATAAACGAACAGGACTAATTCGATTTAATAAACTTTCGGCTTCAATCATATTGCCGTTCTGGTCTAATGTAATAGTGTCGATTATATAGCCGTTTTCTTTTTTGTTAGTCAATATTTGCGGTATAGGTTCGTCAGTCAAAAATGTATCGGTAGTCCAATTAATACGATGTAAAGATATTCTCGTCTTTTGATTGTCAATAACATCAGTTCCGATAAAAGCCACTTCTTTAATTTGATTGTCAATTATAGTAAGCGGTAAAATACAATAAGCGTCATAAAAATTATTTTGTATTCCCCATACTTCGTCATAAGAGCTAACTATTCCAACCGCTCCAACTCCGAATACATCCACCATTTCATTTTCAAGCCTCTTCCATAAGTCTTTATCGTTGTAATGTTTTTTCAAGTATGCAGTTTCAAGTTCTGCTTTTTTATCGTTTTCGGCATCTGCCAATTTGAAATCGACTTTTTCATTAAAGAAGTAAGAAGAAAATTCTTTACATACTTGTAAATGCGGGTGTAATTGTCTTTTATATTTCGTTGTTATCTTTTTATCTAATTTATATTGTCCGTTTTCGTCTTTTACATTATCGTATTTGTATTCTTTAGTCGTTGTGCTATTTATATCTTTAGAATATAAATATTGTTTGTTATTAATCATATACGGTATATGTTTTTGATATATACTATTAGAATTAATCCCGTAAGCTCTTTCCAAATATTGAATAGCTATATCTACTGCATTATTTTGATTAACATTTTCACTCATTATTTATAAGTCCAATGATATAAATTATTCTGTAATAAAAAGCGTGAGATTGAATAGCGGAAGGCATCATAAGTATCTACATCGCATGTGCCGTCATCCAATACCGCGTCTTTACTGCTCTTTTCGTCATATAGTAAAGTCGACAAGCTCTCTATTACTCTTATATTTTGACTTAAAATAAGTAATTTTTCTATATTGAGGAGACTATTAATCGTAAGTATATAATCGGGTAGCGTAATGCTTGACTTATCTACTTTATCGATTTTATGATTACTACCTTTTAATTTATGATAATTCCTTATTTGAATAATTGCTAAATCGAAATGGTCGCACCACGAAACCTGCGGTATAATATTGTATTTTTCGGCTATCTTTTTGTAAAAATCGTAATGCTCTCTCGCTACTTGTTCGGCGTCTATTCCCGCTCCTTGTGTTTTTTCTCTGACATGATGCTCCTCAAGGACTACTAATTTATACACTTCTTTTAATGTTCCGTTGTCGTTTTCTAATTTCCTAACCACTGCGGAAGCAATAAACATTGTTTTTGATTTATTCCCGCCAAAATCTACTCCAATGTCAATTTTAATAATATTCTCGGCTCTGTCAATAATGTATTTATTTTTATTATTAGCAAATTGTAAAAATATCAATCCTTCGGCATTTACCCATAAACCTAATATATACCTATCATAATAAACTGTTCCCTCGTATTCTTTTTTTAACTGCTCGACAAAAACGGGCGGTAAAAAAGGATTGTCGTCAATAGTAAAATGTAATATCCATTTATCGACATCGCTGTCCATGAATTCCTTAAACCAATGATTAGGATTATCGGGGTTGCATGTCAAGTCGCATATTGAGTATTCCTTGTCAAGCCTCGATTTTAACATTTCAAAAAATAACGGATTGTAAGAAACAACCTCATCGCAATAAGCATATTTAACACTTGAACCTCGTAAAGTATCTATGCGTGATATATCGCCAGCCCCGAATAAATATACAGGCTCGTCTGCTATCATAATATGAGTAGACTTGTTTTTTGATGTGTTCGTAATACTTCCGATTAAATTACCGTAAACTTCCCGTAGCGGAATAATAACATTTCTTTCAATAGTGCCGTAATTCTTCCCGCAAATAATAGCGATACCGCTTTTACCTCTTCTCTCAATTATTCTGTCAACTATCTTAAAATCAATATCAAGGTAAGTTTTTCCCGAACGGGTAGCTCCGCTTTTAACATTCCAGCGATGGTTTCCGTATTTAATGTCTAATTTTTGCTTTTCTGTATATATCATAAATCGCTATTATCGATAGCTTCTTTAATCATTTTATTTTTAGCTTCAATCATTTTGATAACTTCGTCCGTTGCCGAATGCTCTATTTGTTGCCTGTCCGTCCAGCCGTGCTGGTGTTGTTTTAACTTAAATATAACTCCCGCAAGGTTTCCTTCGCCGATAATTAATTTTTTTTCGCAAATAACCTCTTGCCATGAAATAATATTTTTTATCGCTTGGGCTAACCGCTCGCCTTGTGCCTTTTGTTCTGGGTTTTCGGATTTAGGCATCTCTCTTTTTAATTCCATAATGTAATCGTAAGAGTAGTTATTTCTTAAGCATATTTCTCTAACTACTATATATTTATTTTGTAATATAGCGTCTTTTAATGCGTCCTCGAACTTTTTAATAACTTTATTCATATTTTTATATTTTTCTGTAATAGGGCGTGCCATTATTCCTCCTCGCCGTTGGCTTCAGTGATAGCGTTTATAAAGTCTTCTGCTTTAATAAATCTATTTTCGTCTAATTGTAAGTCTAAACTGTCGACTAATAATTGTTTATCTGCTGTATTTTTACATACTAAAACGATAAAGAAGTCGTCAAAGTTTTTACCTGAATTATGCATATCTTTAAAGTTAGAAGTGAGAGCGTCTACTTGTTTAGCAATCTCTTCGTATTCTTCTTGTGAGAGTGCGGATGCTATACCGAAAATAGACATAGATTGTCTTTTAGTAAATCCTGTATCTTCGTCAAACTTAATATCTTCCATAACGACTTTTAATTTATCTTTATCAAATTCTCCTTGAGCTTGCGGGTTATTAAGAAATATGTTTTGTTTTTTCTCGTCTTCGATAGAAAGTTCTACTTGCGTGACTTCTATATCATAGTCGTTTTGCGGTGGTTTTCCGTCTTGCGCTGGTTTATATTTATTATCTTTATCAAGTAAAGATAATCGCTGGTGTCCGCTCACGAGGTTTCCTGTAGTTTTATTATATATAATGCCTCCCATAAGTCCTACGGTTTCAAGGTTCTTTTTTAATAACTTTCTGGCTTCTGCGGTAATACGGCGTGGGTTGTAATCTGCGAGGCTTATTTGAGACCTTTTTAATGTAATCGTTTTATTTAATTTAATCATATTTTTATACCAATCTTACCTTTTTTGTTAGTTCGTAATATTTATATTTATAAATGACGGCTTTAATGAAAGGAAAAAACCGCTCTATGCGTTCAATATCGTCTGGATAATATTTGTTTATAAATAGGATGTCTTCGTCCATAATTCCAATTCCTCTAACTCCTTTAAGTGTTAGAGGCGGTAAATCTATTTTATACATTTTAAGAAAAGTCAAAACATCCTCTAAAGTCCAATCCATTAACGGATATATTCCAATTCCTTTGTTATGCTCTAATAATCGTTGCATCATAATTCCGTCTGCTTTTTTCACTCCAGTGCAAATACAGGCTTTATGTTTCTGTGAAATCATAGCAAATAATTGCTTGCGTGAAATAGCCTTTATTTTCTTTTTCATTTCTGGTAGTGCGTAAGTATAATATCCGTATTTATACGATGCGATAAAATGCTCTGACGGGTATTGAAATACTTCATTTTCTTTAATATTAAACCTTGCCAAACAATACGATGCAAGCTCATGCTCAATTCGTAAGTTAGGTAAAAAATACATATGAAAGTATTTAGGTTTAACTTCTGCCAATCTAAAAAGTTGGCATAAAGCGAGGCTGTCCTTACCATACGATAACCCTACGATTATGTCGGTAAGTAAAGCCTGCTTCTGAATAACTTTAATAGCCTTGTCTATTTTCTCTGATAAAGTCACCCATTCTCCTTCATGGAATTAATTAACCTTTACTGCCAGCCCTTCTGTTTGTTATTCGCCTGTCGGCATAATCTCCGCCAGCTCTTCCTTGTGCTTTTAGCTCGCCGTATCTACCTTTCATACCTTCAGATGCTTTTATAGACGCTTTACTTCGTCTTGCCATACTTGATACCTCCAAAAATTTAAATTTATAGGAATAATATCAATATTATAGGAATAATATCAATATTATAGGAATAATATCAATATTATTCTATAGTGAAGAATAAAAGAGCCTCTATGATTGATTAAAATCATAGAGGCTTAAAAAAAGTAGGTCAAAATGATTAATGTAATTCTTTATTAAATTCTCGTATATTCAAGTGAGGGAATTTTTTATTCAAATAATTTTTTAATATAGTTCTATGACATGGCTTATTGTCTATATTCTCATAGCATAATAAAAATATTCTCAATTTTTCAGTATCTTTATTATCTAATTCAAAATTATCAATACTTAATAAATTAACAAAATCATTAATAAAACCATCTTTATCTAATTCTTTTAAATACTCTTCATACTCTTCAAGCTCAATATTATATGCTCCAAAATATTTGCCATAATACTCATCGCATTTATAAAATGGTTTTGTATGGGTAGCTATAGATATTTTATAATCTTCTGTTTTATCTTCTGCAATAGGTTTATTTTTATTAAATACTGTTGCAAAATTACTTGTATATATTTCAAGTTTAATATTGCTATTGTTTACATTTTCCATTTTTTTTACTCTCTCTTTATTTATTATATATTATTATCATTAAAATATTTTTCATTCAAGCTATAATATATATTATCATTTTCTTTTATTTTTGTCAAAATATTATTTTCTGTCAATAAATTTATTGCATTATCTATATCTTGTTTATTACTATCTATTTTTTTATAAAGTTCTTCTCTGTCAAGTAATATTAAACTATAATCAATACTTAAAATTAAATATTCTTTTAATATCTTGTTTGCTATTTCAGATTTATTTTTTAAACTAATTTCATTAATTAATTTAATTTGATTTTCTATTACAAGTGCATTCTTAATAATTAATTGTATATTATCTTTATTAATATCTTTATATGATATATTCCTAAATTGTTTTTGAAAATTGCTTTTATTCATTTTTTAAACCTCTTCTGGCAATAATTTATTTTCTATATACTCAAATAATAAATTTTCATTATTAAAAGTTCTGTTTTTTCTCTTGTCAAATATTTTAAAATCATTCTTAAACATATATAAAAGATATTCTTTATTATTTATATAAAAAGTAATTGTATAATATTTATTTTCTTCTTCACTTCTTTTATTTTTAATATTTAATGAAGTCAAATATTTTGAAATTAAAGATATTAATAAATTATATAATAATTCACTTTTATATTTTTTAAATTTCTCATATATATCTTTTATATCTTGTTTTTCTTTATTCATTTTTTAAGCTCCCGCAATTTTGAAATTCTTTAAATTTTCTATATTATTAAAAAAGTTCTCAATGAAGTCTATAAATATTTTAATATCTTTTATAATATAAGTATTGTTGTTATAAAAGAATTTTAAATATTGATTATAAACTGTTATTTTTAAAATATTATCTTTATTATTTTTTAATATTATACTCTTCTCAAGTTCATTGTAATTTATATAAACATTTTCTATTTTTTTATTTATATAATTAGATATTATATAATTTGATAAATTTATTAAATAATTACTTATACAATATTCAAACATATCATTATTAATAATATAATATTTTGTATATTCTCTGTTATATTTTCTTTGTATAATTTCCAATCTTTTTTTAGTTATCATTTTTAACCTCTTTTTTTATTTTGTATTTTTTATATACTCTTTAATAGCTTTATTATATAAATTGCTATTAAAGAGTAGTAATTTTCTTTTTTTAATCACTTTACTATATTTTTTAATTTTCATTTTCTTTTATCTCGCACAAATTGTTATTCTATAATATTTTATTCTATATCTTTTAACATACTTCATTAAGTCAATATTATTATTAAAATCTATTCTTTTTTTAATTTCAGAAAATGCAGAATTATCTTTTTTAATATGTAATCTATGTATCATTTTTTTTACTCCCTTAATTTGAAATTTTTTAAATTTTCTATATTGTTATAAAAGTCTTCAATGAAGTCTATAAAAGTTCCCGCATCTTTTATAATATATGTAGCATTATTATAAAAGAATTGTAAATATTGATTATAGACTTTTATTTTTAAAATATTATCTTTATTATCTTTTAATGTTATAGTCTTCTCAAGTTCATTATACTTTATATAAATAGTTTCTATTTTTTTAGCTATATAATTAGATAAATTGATTAAATAATCATTTATATAATTTTCTAAAATATCAATTTCATTTTTAGCAATACATTTTTTATATGCTCTTTTATATTCTACATTCAATTTTGCTATTTTATATAAATCATGTCCATTAAAATTTATTTGCATTTTTTACTCCCTCCCACTATGTAATATTTAATATATATTACATAGTGGATTTTAAATTATTTTCTATTCTATATACTTTAAATATTTATAATTAAAATCAAAATTAGAATATATTAAATTAAATAATATATATAATCTTTCTACATCTTTTATAATATAAGTATTTTCATTTTCTTTATTAACTATTTCAATATTATTTTTATTAACAAATAATATTGCATTTTTCATAGAAAAATAAAACAAATATTTTTTATACTCAATATTATTAATCTTTAATAGATTTTCTATATTTTCATAAGTATATAGTTGTCTATCTTTTACTCTTTTATCATATTCAATATTTATATTTTTCTTGTTGCAATTTTCACTTCTCAATAATAAAAGATGAAAACCTGCCTTTATTTTTTTTTCTAATTCTTCTTTTTCCATTTTTTAAACTCCAATTTTTTTTTTATTTTTTATAGCATTTTTAATATTGTTATTAAAGTTTCTAAATCTAAAATATAATCATATTCTAGACTATTAGAATAATAACAATTTAATATGTTTATAATATATTTTGCATCATAAAACTTATTTATAAGTTTAATTATAGTATCTTCTTTATAAACAATATTATAATTATCTTGAAAATATTCTAAATGCTTTTTTAAATTGTTATACTCTTCATTATAATTTTTTATTGCTGTGTTTATCTCTTCAAGCAATTCTTCATTATCTTCATTAATAAATATTTTGTTTTTTAATTTATCATAATAAAGACTTAATTTTATTTTTATTATTTTCTCTGTTTTTGTTTTAATAGAAAGCACTTGATTATAATATTTTTGATAATCTAATTCTATTTTATAAGATATATCATTAAATGATATATTCTTTAAAAATGCTTTTTGACTATCAAATAAATAATCTTGTTGTTGCTCAATATCTTTAATTATAGATACTTCACTATCTTTTTTTAATAATAAATAGTTGTCATTGTTATAAGTGTTTACTCTCATTTTTAAATACCTCTTTTTTTTTAAATTTTGATTTTCTCGCAATTTTACATTTCATATTTTAGCACATCAATATAATCTATTTTTTTACATTTGCATTCAATAGCTTCATGAAGTGCATCAAGTCCCCATTTTTTTGCATATAAATTTTGCAATTCTCTTTTTGTTAGATTGTTTAAATTAATTGTTTTTTTAAACTCTCTTCTTGTTTTTAAGTTTCTCAATTTAATCATTTTTAAATACCTCTTTTTTTTAATATTTTGATAGTCTATTTTTTATTAACTATCTATATATATAATAACAAACTTTTAAAAAAAGTCAATACTTTTTTTTACTTTTTTTTATTTTTTTTAACTATTTTACACTATGTAGCATTGATTATACTACATTTAATACATATTTAACCTTGATTAAATATATATAGCTTGCTATATATTTAATTTTTTGATAATTCTATAATTAATAATATCTTTATACAGTAAAATAATTAAAAAAAGTGAAAATTATTTAAAATTCTCAAATCTTATTAAAATATTGTCAATATTCTTTTATTTGCTTTTAATTGCTTTGTAGATTGATTTTAAGCTATTAAGTTATGATATTTGATATAAATACACTATGATATTGATTTTAATCATTTTCTCAAATATTTTTATTCCAATGATAATAAAGATATATATTTATTATCATAGGATTTTAAAAATAATATTACATATTGTAAAATCTCGTAAAAATTGAATTGCTATAAAATATAATAAAAATGTTATAATTATTATAAATTGTTATTGACTTTTATTTATTATAATTTATAATAATTATAATTTCAAAAAAGAGAGAGTAAAAAAATGAATAGCGACTTAATTAAACAAGCAAACAATGCAGGTTATAATCTCCGCAAACGATTATTAAAAAAATATGCAAACATTAAAATCGAAACTGTATTAAGTAAAGAAATACAAACTTTATTAAAAGCCGTAAACGATAATAATTATAACCTATTCCTTGAAACCATTACGCCGATTTATACAAAATATGAAATCGACATGCCGAGCGTATTTTTTGAAATGCTTAACGATGACGAACATTTTATTAAAATACTTTCCGCATTCATTTTCGGCTTGAAAGGAGCATATAAACAACCTAAAGGACATGCGATGGAGATAGACGGAGAGCTATGCTATGATATAAAAACTATATGCGATAAATTAGACTTACATAAAAATACAGTTTACCGATGGTTAAAAGAAGGTAAAATAAAAAGAGCCAATTCTAATAAAACGGGACATATCTATATAAGAAAATCCGATATAGATAATCTTTTATCTAACGAATAGTTTTGGCGTCTGCCCGCTGTAAGCGTTGGTATAAATTATGCCCGCTATTATAAGCCTTATAGATTGAGCGATAATAAACATAATTTTTCATTTTTTTATTACCGCTCTTGCCTTTATTATAATATTGAGTAAAAACTTGAAACGATATATTAAGCAAATCGGCTATTTCACCTAAATCATAGCCTTCGCTTGCATATTCTCTAACTAAATTAATATCAACATTAATTACTTTCGGCGCTTTTATTAACATAATTCTTATCGTATTTTATAATAAAAGTTTTATTCAATTTTCTTAATATTTTAAGCTCTTGTCTATCTTTAAGCGTATCTTGTTTTATTTTTTTCTCTATTCTTTCAATTTCCGTCTTTCTGTAATAATAATCTAAAATCTCTTTAACTATATCTTTATGATAATAGTAATTCCATCCGATTTTTTTAACTTTATTAAAAAAATGATTTTTACGATAAAACCACTGCCTTAAAGCGTTATTAATTTTTAATTTTAAGCCCGTGCGGTTATTAATTTTATCTATAACCTCGTTTAATGTATAATATCGTGCGTTGTCAATGATTTTCATTTTTAAATTCTCCTTCTTTAATTTTAATTGCTTTTTTATGCGTAAACTTTTCCCATCTGTCTATTATCACTCCGCAATAATGCTCGTCTATTTCCATTCCATAACAAATACGATTTGTATATTCGCATGCTATAAGCGTGCTTCCGCTTCCTAAAAAACAATCATAAACTATATGATTTTCAAGCGTGCTATTTTTAATCGCATTCTCTATAAGTTCAATCGGCTTCATTGTCGGATGTAGCTCCGATTTATGATGTTTCGGAATGTCCCAAACTGACGACCGAAAATTACCTTTATGATAAAATTTATGTTTTCCTTTCCAACCGTAAACGATAAGCTCATGCTTATAATAGTAATCCGCAAATGACAATACCATGCTGTTTTTATTCCAAACTAAAATATGATTTATCTGTAATTTTGCCTCATTTATAGCATTTAATAATTTGTCTAACGATTTATCAGACATACAAATATAAAAAGAATTATAGTCGTTTAATATCATAGATATATTTTTACATGCTT
Source organism: uncultured Brachyspira sp. (assembly GCA_934725655.1). GTDB lineage: Bacteria > Spirochaetota > Brachyspiria > Brachyspirales > Brachyspiraceae > Brachyspira. Next base: position 13,180 of record CAKVCJ010000002.1, on the reverse strand, counting down.
TATAAAAGAATTGCTCTATATCTTTAATATTATCATTTTGTATTTTTTCTCTATGTTTAAATTTACCTCCAAGAATAATATTTTTTCTTTCAACTGTTCTATAATCATTATAATTTACATTGTAAGGCGGGTCGGTAAAAACCATGTCAACTTGGCGTCCGCCCATAAGTTTTTCTACATCGGCTTTTATCGTTGCATCTCCGCATAAAAGTCTATGTTTTCCAAGTTGCCATATATCGCCTTTCGATACTTTGATTTTAGTATCAAAATTAATTAAATCATTTTCAATATCGTCAGTATCAAATAATAAGCTATTTTGCATTTTTAAACCGCTCCAACCTTAAATAAATTATTTTTCAAGTCATTAATAATATTATCGCTTTCGACTTCAAGCATTCTTCGATACTCTTCGACAGTAAGCCCTATCCTTTCCGCTTCGTTGTATTCTTTCCGCCGTTTTTCAAGTTCCGCATTTTTTCCCGCTTCGGCTTTTTGTTTTTCAGCTTCGAGCCTTGCTTGTCGCTCCGCTTCGGATAAATACCGCGCTATTTCACCGCCGTTGCCGTTTTGCAAATAGACTTTTAGCGTATCCCAAAAACTAAAAAATCGTTTATCGGGCGGGCGTTTTCCCGCAAACTCAAAAGCACACTTCAGGCATTGCTTGTAATTGTATCGCCGAGCCTCAAAAATCGATTTTAGCTCCTCGCTGTTTTTCAAACTGCGAAAAAATGGCGCTTGATTTATATCCGAGACGGCATGCCCTGTCAATTTTTGATAATAGACTAAAAAATCGATTATAAATTTTTCAAAACAAGACTGCTCACGCGCGCGCGCGTCACTCTCTGTATTATTACATGTATTATTACATGTATTATTATGCTTGATGTTTTCATCAAGGGTCGTTGATGTTTTCGTCAAGGGTGGCTTGATGTTTTCGTCAAGGGTATTTGATGTTTTCGTCAAGGGTGTAGTTGTATCTTCTTCTTCGGGTTCGGCTTTTGTCTCTGTTGTCAGTTCGATATTTTCTATTGGAATATCAGTAATATATATCCTTCTGTCGTTATCTTTTTTTGAGCTATCGTAAGTTATTCTAATATATCCAAACTCTTTTAACTTCGCAATATAGCGTGAAATTGTTTCAATAGATACTTCATATAGCTCTGCAAAATAGCGATTTGAAGCCCAACAATAGCCTTTTTCACTACATAATGCCGTTAGCTCCCCATATAGAAGCCTAGAGAGCATCGGCAATCTTTTATCATAACGAATAAAAGCTGGAATAATCGCATAAAAATTCTTTTGCATAATTTTACTACCACTTATTTATTTATTTTTTATATTTGTTTTTTTATATCCTCAATTATTTTTAGCGCCGCATTATCGCTTGAAACGGATATATCAATAAAGTGATTTCCTTCAATACATATTCTAACTTTTTTACACTTATTATGGCGATTAAAAAAACAATACTTAAAGTAATTTTTTCTAACAATCGCTATAAAATTGCCGTATTCGTTTTTAATAATTAAATTATAATCTTTCGCTCTAAACCACATTTTTAATCTCCTTCGTTGTTTATTTATTTAGCGTATTTTTTATATTTTTCTATAAAAAGAGTATTCTCTGCACGAAGTTCTTTTATTTTTGTAAAATACTCTTTTATTTTCTCTTTTCTATCGTAATAATTTATTATTTCAATCATTACATCTTCGCTATACAATTTATATTTAAAATCTGCCTCTTCCGATTTTCCCCACATGAAAGGATATTTTCGCCTGTAAAATCTTTGAAAAGTCGAATTATCTTTTTTGAAATCAAACCCAAATCTTTCATTAAGCTCGTTTATAATTTCCTTAATGGAATAATATTTTTTGTCGTTTATTATTTGCATTCTTCACTCCTCGTTTATGTAATTAGTCTTATATATTGTCTTATAGTTAGTTTTAACTATATAATTAGTTATCGTTTCACTCCAAAAAGCCTTTCGGAATTCTGCCCGACTTATATCGCCAATCTTAAAATGTAATTCAATTATTGCCTCTTCCAATTTGACTATTCTATTTTCATTATTAATAGTCGTTTGTATGAAATAAATAATCAAAATAGTTAAAGCAATAATTAAAATATCTTTCATAATGTTTTAATTTTCCTTCCGTTCTTTATCTCTTACATAGTCTCTATAAAATATTTTATTAAAGCTATTTTCTCTTTATCTTTCAAATCTTTACGATTAATTATTTCTAATATTCTCTCTTTCATTTTTATTCGTCCTCCCTTAACTCTTTAATCAAATCTATTAATTCTGCAACATTATCTAATGTATATACATTATCAATAGTCGAATTGTCTTCTGTTTCAAATACGATATAACCTCTACTCAAATAAAGATTATAACCGCATGGCACACTGCCCGCTTTAGCGCAGCCTATTTCAAACTTTAAAAGATTATCATAATTTTTTATTTCAAAACCAAATATGGATTTTAAACTTTCTTCAATTTGATTAATCGCTTCGCCGTGATAGTTGTTATAAATCATAAAAATATTTTCCGCTCTTATTATTGCCTTCTTTGTTATATCCTCTTCAGAACTCTTATTATTACATTCATATTCGCAATTACTATCTTTTATATTTTCGTTGTCGTTTGAAACTATTGCTTTTAATGAATTGATAACTGCATCACTAAAATTATAATTTACAAAATGAAATCGTGTATTTTTTTCATTTCTTTTTTTGACTTTCAAAATATTTTTACTAACTAATATATCTAATACTTTATTCACATCTTTTATCGCGTCGTTGTTATCAAAACCGCCTATATCGTTATATATATTAGCAACTGTTCTCCAAACGATTTTTTTATTATTATTAAGATAATCTATATAATAAATAGATAATATACGATAAATACAATATTTTTCTTTTTCAGAAAATAAAGGAGTTTCTTTATTTTCTATTTGGTCTATTTGTCTTAATATAAAATCTCTATCGCTTTCGGTTATTTCATTTATATCGACTTTATCTTGTAGATATTTATTTATTGTCATTTTCATTCTCCTTGAGCTATCCGCTCCGCTTTTAATTCTTTTGTTATATCATTTTTAATAACTTCAATATCTATAAAAACATTATCATATTCGCAATCGGATAATACTAAAAATATTCTATCTATCATTCTATTTAAAAATTCTTGGCTTCTTTCAAAATCATTTTGCGGTTTAAATAAAATATAACTGCCTCCGCCTTCCATAGTCGTTTCTATCTCTTCCATCAAGTTAATTCCAATATTGTGTATATATTTAATATTGATTAATTTAGTATGTTTATAATAGTTTTTTTCTGTTTTTATAAAACCTTGCATTTTTTAAACCTCCCTATTTTTCTAAATTACCTAAAATTTTATATGCCAATTCGGACATATCTATATTTTTATTTTTTTTCAAATAATAAAATATTCTAATTTGCATTTTTCTAAAAAACTCCTCGCTTGCTCCTGCCGTATATATTATTTTCCCCTCTTCATTATCTTTTGTTTTTATTACGATATTTGAAAATCCATTATCGCATTTTACATATTCTATAGTTTCAATTAATGAAGTATCAATTATAAGTTTTTTATCATCCGATATTAAAAAAGATTTTATTTTAATTATTTCCATTTTCCGTATCCTCCACTTTTAGAGAATTTAGAGCCTTCTCTAACAAGTCTAATATTTTATTTTTAAATTCATTTTCTTTTTTTATTTTTTCGTTCATTTTTTTAACCTCTTTTTCAATCGTATATGTATTTATTTCCATAAAATTGCCTCTCCTTCCAAATATTTTTTTATTTTGTAAATCGTATCGTAAAGTCCATAACTAACCGAAACGGGAGCATGCTCGTCCGTTATCGCTTTTAACATCGCTTTTTGTTCTTTCGATAAAATACCTTTTACTGTTTTCAATTCTAAATAAAAAGTCGTATTTTTACCGTTCCATTTTGTTATCGTCAAATCTGGAAATCCTCGCTCCATGCCATGCGCTTTCATTTTTTTTAATGTTTTGAAAAATTTTACTTTTATACCGCTTTTTGAACCTTCGACTATAATTTTATTTTTTCTTAAATAAGCCACAGCTATTGTTTGAATAGTATCTTCGTCTAAATATTTATCGTATCGTTTATACTCTTCTTTTTCCACAACCGCATTATTTTTTAATGTTTCAGTCTCAAGTTTATTAATTTCGTCAACGACTTTATCGATACTAAAAATATTAAATCTTTCGCTTATTAACATTTTTCACTCCAGCTCGGTTTTAGAATAATCTTTTTAATTGTATCTTTATATTCCGCTTCGATTATTCTTAACTTATATAAAACATGTTGCATATTATCGCATTCATGTCGTTCTATGTTTTTATTATATAATTCAATATCAATCGTGTATTTCATTTTAATTTCTTTTTTATTTTGATTTTCTAATATATACATAATTATTCCTTCAACATCACATCTTTAAAATTATTCTTAATAAGACTATCTATATCGACATAATTACCTATACTCAAATTACCTAAAAAAATATCAAAAAAGATTTTGGAATGCTCTTCGGATAACGGCAATGTATAATCAACTATCTGTATACCTTCTTCGTCTATAATTTTTAATATATTGCCGTGTAGCTCAAATCTAGATGCTCTGCGTATGTTATATGCAAAAGTTTTTGATAATCTTAATATTACTAACATTTTTTACCTCCAACCTTTTTATTAGTAAAAAAATCTATCATATATCTTTTAAAATCGTATCGATATATAAACGATTCAAATTCTTCTATAGTAAATATATCTATAAACAAAACTCTTGCTATTTTTCTTTCAAGTTTTGCTCCTTTCGATTTTTCCCAGCCTTCATTTCTAATATTGATTAAAATATTACAATCGCATAAAACTTTTATATCTTCTCTTAAATAATCTTTATAGCTATATTTTTTATTGACTTTCAAAATCTTAAAAGGATTTATAAATTCTATTTGATTTTCATCAAATAAATATTTAATCGATTTTTTTAATCGTTTTTCGGCTTCCGAAAATTCTTTTTTCGCTTCTTTTATGTCTTTATTCGATATAGCTCCGCTCAAATATATTTTTAGCATAATTAACCTCTCTTTTTTAATCTAAAATTAGCTCGTTCGTTTCGTAAAAACGATATAAGCATTTTAGCTCTTTTTGTGTCCAATCCCCAAATAATTTTTTATAAGCGTCTGGAGATAATGCTTCGTATTGCTCTTTACTTAATAATAAAGTTATTGCTAAACATTTTGCCAAAATTTGCTTTTTCTTTAATGATGCAATCTTATTATTTTTTTCAGTTTTGAAATCTTTATTTTTTTTCATTTTTCTACTCCTTCTTTTTTTAATAAAATAAAACTTCAATATCGTTTTGTTTGATATTGTAATTAATTTCTTTCCAATTCATTTAAGTGATGTTCTATAATCGATAGAAAAACTCTTACATTATCTCGCATATCTGTATATTCTAAAATATCTAAAGTTTCATTATTGATTATAGAAGTTGTAAGCGCTTTCAATTTTCTTAAAGTATCAAACCATTCTGCGCCTTCTTTTTCTAATTTAATTCTATTTTCTTCATAAGTCATTGTTGTTCTCCTTTTTTAAAATTTAAATTATCGAAACGAATACAATACAAATCGCGATAATGTTCTTATTCTTATACCTAAAGCGCCAGCTACTATTCTTTTACTTGTTTGTCTAACCATTTTTTTTATCCTCCCCAAAATCTATAATATCGTTTTCGTTTATCTCGTCTTCGTCGTCCCCGAACATATATTCGTCCTCTTCGTTATATACATCCTCGTCTTCACTAACCGAAACCGTTTCTCTATCTTTCATTTTTTCTAATAAGATTTTTTCTATTACATTAGAATAGTTGTCTTCGTTTTTCTCTTTATAATATTGTAAAGCCTTGTCTAATGTTTTAATATTTAAATCTTTCCATAATTTTCCTTTATTCGCTCCGCTCGGCACTGTGTTATATTGTTCTGTATCATCAATAGTATAAGTATTCGTTTCAATATCGTATTTACTATTGTCTATACTCTCCGCTTGAGTATTGATAACTTTATTATTACTTTTTTGATTATTAAAAGGTTTATCAAAATCTTGCACTTCTTCGACTAAATAAAGTCCGTCAAGGCAGGCTGGATATAAAGCCCGCACACCTTCAGCGATACAGCGTGCAGCGAGCATCTGGCGTGGATATTGTTTCCAATTTTGTTTATTCAAATTAAGTCCCGCCTGTTTAGCCCGTTCCATGTTCCATGTTATCGTTAACTCTCCCGCTTGTTCATGCGAAAATTCAATCGTGCATTCGTTATCGGTTCTTTTTAGATATTTTATTTTACCGCCCGCTTTTTGAAATCTAACTAAAGTCGCTTGAGAGGATAAGGCGGGTTTGCCTTGTATAATATGATAATCCATACTTGCCTGCACTGGATTTATGCCGTCTTTGTATGCGAGCATCATTAAAGTAAATATTTGATTTTCGTCTCTACTTCCTAAAAGCCCGCTTCCCGCTACTCTTTTACTAATTTCAATTAAATCGTTCGTATTGAAATTAGTTTTTTGTATATTAGTCGTTATTTCGTTTTTCATCTTTTATGTCCTCCTCTCCCCATAAATAAATAATTTTTTCAGGTTGTTTATTTTTTTTATTTTTATTGTCATAAACTCTTATTATGTATTTTTTACCGTTCAATTTTATATGTCCGCTTTCGTATAGATTTCCCTTTTTAGAAAAACTACTCCAATGCTCCGATTTCGTTATAACCTTCGCTCATCTTTATTCTCCTTAATAATTTTATTTATATAATCTTTATTTAACTTTACATAATCTATTGTATATGTGTCATCTACATTATAATTAAATGTTCTTTTTTTTATTTCTGTCTTTTTATTTAAAATATTTATTTTAGTAAGTTCATGAGCGACAAACATCACATCAGATACGATAGGAATTATGTTATCAGGTATAACCTCGTGTCCCAATTTCCATGTTATTTCGATACCTATTTCGTCTATAGATTTATAATTATCATCTCTTAAAATAATCTCTAAAATATAATCTTTTATTTGATTTTCTAATTTAGAAAAATTTTTAAAAGCCTCGTTGTCTTTATTACTATTATTAATTTTTTCAATAAATTCTTTAAAGCCTTCTGCTTCCATCCTTACTCTCTCCTTCTCTTTCTAATTTTTTAATTTTTTTATAGCAACTATCGTGCATCATTTGAATTCCGATACTGCCGTCTATTTTCAAATAATCTACTTTAATTAGATTATCTTTAATAGCTTCATTACATATAGCGCACTTTTTTATATTTTTCATTTTTATAACCTCCTCTTAATAATTATCTATATATGTAGCGCCCGCTCTCGCATAAAGAGAACGCCCAATATGTTTTGAAAAATCCTCTTCGGGCATCGTATCGTATTCGTCTACATCGTAATTAGCATATACATATTGTATTTTGTCTTCAAATAGCAATATATCTTTTTTAGTATCATACTTTACAAATGCCGTGTCCGTCTCGCCTTCAAATTGATTATTTAATTTTGCTATAACTTGAACGCACGGGCTATTTTGTAAATTATCTTTATAGCATAAATCCCAACCGTCTTGCCCGCCGATTTTTCTTAAAAAATAATTTTCATTGTTTTTTACTTGCATCATTTTTTAACCTATTTTTTAATTAAATTACACATGCGATATTTATAAAAAGATTTATTAGTTGTTCTTTGCTTTCATATTTATAAAGATTAACATTTTTAATATTTACATAAAAAATAGTATCTTTATATGTCGTCCATATTTCAAATTCCAAACCACCATAACTAAATCTAATAATATATCGCTCGCTTTCTTCGTTATATTTACTTTCAATAAAGAAGTAATTTTTTAAATCATCTTGTAAACCTTTAACTCTAAACTCCGCTTTTATTTTATCAAAATGTAATGCCGATAATGGCTCTTTATTTTGAAAATAAAGAGGCGGTTCATAAGCCATTTTTTCCAATATATCTATTTCATTCATTTTAGAATAACCTCCCTTGTCTGTTCGGATTTATAGCAATCGTATAACTTAATATTTTAGAAAATCTACATTTCCGTCTGCTGACTTCTTGTAGCATTCCTAATTTCAACATTTCGTTTACTCTTGCCGATACTGTCGATTTTTCAAGTTTAGAATAATTAGCAATCTCGCCTCTCGTAGCACCTTCATTATTTTTATCTATTTCATTAAGAGTAGACAAAATAATCGTATATAACTTATTTTTGAAATGCTTTACTTCATTGTTATAAGCTCTTATGCTCGTTTCTCTAACCATTCCAAACCTCCTTTTTTATTTTTATATCAATTACTCATAAGATAAATTTTAATATTCTAAAAATTGAAATTCTTCAATGCATTCGTCTAAATGTTCGCATGCATATTCTTCTGTCTCACCCTCAAAAGTATCTTTTAAATGTTCTTCATAAGCCTCGCCTTGTTCTTGTGTTTCGATTTCTAAATTGTAAATATTTTGAAAAATCGAATTGCCGATATAAATATGTCCATTTGCATATTCATAGTTGTTGAAATAGAAATGTATTCCTATATCGTCTCTTGTTAGAACTTTTTGATTTTGTAATTCTTTTGTCATTTTAATTCTCCTTAATTTTTTTTATTTTTAATAACTCTGTCATTTGACATTGTCATTTGCCAGCTTTTAATATCTTGCGATTTAAATTTATGCGATTTTAAATTGATGTGTTTTAAATTTTGAATTATGCAGTTTAAATTTTAGATTATGCAATTTATATCTAACCATATTGGAATGTAAATGGAGATGTGATAAGTGTGAAAAATCAATGCGTAATTATAATAAATCTAACCATATTGGAATGTAAATACTAGATTATTATGGAGTAAATGGGAAGACTTTATAAATAATAAATCTAACCATATTGGAATGTAAATGTTTGTTGGCATGAGTGTCTTCCTGGCGATATATTTATAATAAATCTAACCATATTGGAATGTAAATAGAAGCAATTCGCATATCAACAAGATTTAAATCGTCATAATAAATCTAACCATATTGGAATGTAAATAGACGAAAAACAAATAACCGATTATATTAAAAGATTATAATAAATCTAACCATATTGGAATGTAAATGTATGAATAGCCCTGATACTTTGTCTAACTTTCTCGATAATAAATCTAACCATATTGGAATGTAAATGGAAGTTGGAAAGGAGAAGACTTACTACGAGTCAACATAATAAATCTAACCATATTGGAATGTAAATAGTGTTTATGTCGATAGAATACCAAAAGAGATGTTTATAATAAATCTAACCATATTGGAATGTAAATATTTTTACAAAAAATATTTTATGAGTTTGGAACAGAATAATAAATCTAACCATATTGGAATGTAAATAAAATCGCTAAACTATCACAACCTGACGACAGACGCATAATAAATCTAACCATATTGGAATGTAAATCTTTTACAGTCGGTTAAATCGAGCGCGCACGCACGCATAATAAATCTAACCATATTGGAATGTAAATGCGGTAGCCTTTCCAATCGGAATTATAAAAAAATGATAATAAATCTAACCATATTGGAATGTAAATGTGTATGAATGGGCGAGAAAACGAACACCAGCACAAATAATAAATCTAACCATATTGGAATGTAAATGTCTGGCTTCAACAAGATAATAACCCCGATTCTATTATAATAAATCTAACCATATTGGAATGTAAATTGTGGAAAATGTCTGGCTTGTAGAAGTAATAAAGCGATAATAAATCTAACCATATTGGAATGTAAATGCAGGTTTAAAACCACGAGACTTTAAAGAATTAAACATAATAAATCTAACCATATTGGAATGTAAATATGGTAGATACTACAGACGCAAAATTAAAAACATACATAATAAATCTAACCATATTGGAATGTAAATTTTACTCTTGCTGTTGATAGTGAAACTATTGTTAAGATAATAAATCTAACCATATTGGAATGTAAATAGAAAATCAGTCAAGTCGATTATGTTGATAGAAGCGGATAATAAATCTAACCATATTGGAATGTAAATACTGGTAATTTATGTTTTTGACCTAGTCCTAGGTTAATAATAAATCTAACCATATTGGAATGTAAATTATGTTGTGTTTGGTTTTATATACATTAGTTTCATGTATAATAAATCTAACCATATTGGAATGTAAATCTGCTTACTTTTAAGAATGCTACTTCTCTATCGTCTATAATAAATCTAACCATATTGGAATGTAAATTACCAATTATCATATAAAAACAGTATTAGGATGCAAATAATAAATCTAACCATATTGGAATGTAAATACCAAATTCCAAATATATGGGAATTTAAAAATTGGAATAATAAATCTAACCATATTGGAATGTAAATTCTGTATTGTTTGTGTTTGGTGCTGTTTGAAATACTGATAATAAATCTAACCATATTGGAATGTAAATGACAAAAATGCTTTTGATTTAAGTCATAATCATTTTATAATAAATCTAACCATATTGGAATGTAAATCCATAAATGGTTTCTGGTTTTATATACATTAATTTCATAATAAATCTAACCATATTGGAATGTAAATTTTAATTGTTGTCCTACTTTTTCGCTTTCTGTTTTAATAATAAATCTAACCATATTGGAATGTAAATAAGGTTGAGAGTAATGGCACTTATGAAATAGGTTATATAATAAATCTAACCATATTGGAATGTAAATCTTGATTTACAATATGAGCGTCTTATGAGTGCTGGAATAATAAATCTAACCATATTGGAATGTAAATCGAATTAAAAATTTCAGAATTAATGCAAGTAGTCGTATAATAAATCTAACCATATTGGAATGTAAATACGGAAAAGTTTGACGATAACATTTTGGTTTATTTATAATAAATCTAACCATATTGGAATGTAAATACAGATATTCAAAAAACAAGACCAGGAAGCCTGTGGATAATAAATCTAACCATATTGGAATGTAAATAAATATAGAGTATTAAGCGATTTAGAGCGTCAATTTATAATAAATCTAACCATATTGGAATGTAAATGATTATAGCCGCGCAAAATAGAAAGCTTCAAAGAGAATAATAAATCTAACCATATTGGAATGTAAATAATACAATATACGGCGGGCAACAAATGCCAAAAGAAATAATAAATCTAACCATATTGGAATGTAAATCCATAGTAACGAAATAAACTTTTTGCAATAAATCAGATAATAAATCTAACCATATTGGAATGTAAATTTAGGACTTACAAATTTAATATTTCCTGCTCTTTTCATAATAAATCTAACCATATTGGAATGTAAATTCTTAAAACATATCTCGAATTTTTATTAAAAAATACATAATAAATCTAACCATATTGGAATGTAAATGAAAAATTGATTTATTTATGGGGAGAGGAGGACATAATAATAAATCTAACCATATTGGAATGTAAATACTTATTATAAAATGAAATTAAAAGAGTATATAATGATAATAAATCTAACCATATTGGAATGTAAATATCTAAAGTTAAATCGCCTTTGTTCCACTTCGTAGAATAATAAATCTAACCATATTGGAATGTAAATCTATAATACTTATTTTTTAATTCTGCCTCTTCGTTTATAATAAATCTAACCATATTGGAATGTAAATGTATCGTCATAGTATTGTTCTTGAATAAATAAACCGATAATAAATCTAACCATATTGGAATGTAAATTTTTGCGCTGGGTTTAATTTATCATTATATACAGCCATAATAAATCTAACCATATTGGAATGTAAATCTTGGCATTATATAGCTATTAGGCGAATGAATTACAATAATAAATCTAACCATATTGGAATGTAAATGATTTCTAATCGCTACGACAAAATCCCAGAACTTAACATAATAAATCTAACCATATTGGAATGTAAATATTGGAGCGTTTGAAAAAAGAATATTTACAGCTTGATAATAAATCTAACCATATTGGAATGTAAATGGAATTAGTATTGTCGAATAAACTGGATATATTATTATAATAAATCTAACCATATTGGAATGTAAATATGATTTTGCCAATAAATAAAAATCTTAACGCGTGCATAATAAATCTAACCATATTGGAATGTAAATTTAGATTTTTTGCGTAGAGCTTATTATTTTATTTATATAATAAATCTAACCATATAGGTATAAAATTATTATTTATTATCTTTATTTTGGAAACAAGACATTATTGTAATAACCATCCATAATACAGGTAATACTATCAATAAAATTATAATAAATGTTATAATATCAAAAATCGATATAATCACTATTGATAATGTAGCTATTACAATATAAGGAATAATAGAAAAAGCCGAAATGTCTGCATTGGTATTTTTTAATTTTGTTTTATCAATTACCCAACTTTGTTTTTGACGCTTTGGCTTTTGTTGGCGTCTGCCCTTACAGGAAGCTTTAGCTTGAACATGTTGCGTAAGATTATAACAATGATGAATATTATTGTATGATTGCCAGCTTTTCTTTTCCATAATTATATTATAATACATCTTCGGCTTTTTGTCAATACTTTTGTATTAGATTATTATAACTAAAATATTTAATATTATAAATAAAGAACGAGTTAATATACGTCAAATAAGAATAGTATTGATATTGAATTAAATTTTAGTGGTGGGCAAAGAACCAAAAAAGAAATTGATATGGCAATGAATGCATTAAAAGCCTTAAGAGGTGCTACTGTCAAATCCCAAAAGTCGTTATATTCTCTAAACCAACCGCTATTAATTAAAGTTTACTAAATATTAAATTTCAAATCTTCAATATATTCTGTTTCAATATTCAATAATTTTGTATTTGAAAAATCCACTATAGATTTATAGTATTCTAAATAAAGAAATAAGTGGATATACTATTTTATAACGACTTTTAATATATGAGAGAGGCTCAAGGTTTTATATTATATATTATTAAAATTAATATTTGCAATTTTTTATATTAAATGGTAAAATTTTATTTATAATATTATAGGGGTAGCGATTTGAATTGCAATATATGTGGTAAAGAAAAAGCG
>CAKVCJ010000001.1 GCA_934725655.1 uncultured Brachyspira sp. | reverse complement strand
AAGTTGAAAAACAATTGGAAATTATATATAATTTAGCAAAAAAGGAGCTTTTTTAGTTATCTGGGCCAGCCCCTTATATTTTAATACTCCTAAAATATCATGCATTCTTCTAAACTCATCATCTACATCATTATAATGAATAATCGCTTTAATCATCTATGCATTAATCCTCAAATATAATTGTTGTAGGCAATCCAGATTTAGCTATTTCTAATATACAATCCTCACATATATTTATTTTCTTTTCTTTTGTTTTTACTTCTTTTCCATCTTTAGTTTTACCTTCCATATGTATAGTTGTTTCTCCTAATTTATCAAAGTCTTTTTTACATATAACACAAATCATTTTTTATATACTCCAATTCTTTATACTTTCAACTATATTATTTAAATCTATATACATTAAGCTTTGATATGCTGTATTATTACTCTTTACAGCAAGTTTTATATTTTCTAATAACTCATTATAAACTTTATCTATAAACTCTTTATTCTCATTACTATATAATGTTTCAAAAACAGCAGAAGCGAAATATTCAATTGCATAATATTTTGTTTTCTTTATTTTCCTTATTTCACTACATAAAGACAAATTAATTAATTTATTTTCATATTCTATAAAAATCATTTTATACTCCTAATATTTTTATTTTTCAATGGTGTCCTTATTTTTATATTTTTACCATCATGGATTCCATTCTCAAAATCTCCATTGGCAAGAATACTGACTCTTGTACCTTTTCCTTTTATTTGAATCTCTTTTTTCTTATCGTTTATCTTTTTATCTATAACTATCAAACCAGTTTTTTTATATCATCTTTTTGCGATTTCAATGTATTATTTAATGATATGTAAAGTCCATACATATATGATTTTTTAGAAGAGCCTTTTTTATTTTTTCTATATTCACTCCATAATTTATTAAAAGTGCGATATAGAAATATAAAAACATATTTGCTAATTTCTATATTTTCTTTTCTACCATAAAAAAATATTTTTTTATATACTCTTTTTTTAATACAATAAGGAACTACAAAATAATAATCTGATAAAATATTAAGTATCAGCAATAACTCTATGTTACACCTTTTTATTGTTTTTATTTCAGACTCTTCATATTCAATATCTTCTAGTGATTGCATATCTATATTGTATTTAGTTATTAACTCTTGCATTTTTAGTAATGCTATTTCAGCTTCATTTTTACTATTAGAATTAGCAATATCCATTAATTTTTTTTTTTCTATAACGCTTTTATCCATTTTTAATACCTTAATTATTTTTAGGACAATAACATTCTATTACCCTCATGATCTATCTTAATACCGTCAGAATCTGTATCAAAATCCCATCCATTTATATTGCTATCTGAACTTAATGGATCTTCATCTATTTTATAATATGCTTCTTCTTCTTCTTCACTAAAAGAGATTATTGAGTTATCTTTTTGTAATTGTTCTTCAAATGATTCTTTTTTTCTTTTATCAATTTCTTTTTGTATATCTTCTTTATATCTATCAAGCATTGTTACTTCTTTCAATTCTTTTAATTCCTCAACAGTAAGTTGCTCCAATCTTCTGCCTTTTGTTATTTCATCTTCAAGTTCACGGCTACGATTGAACTTTCTGCCTTGTAAAATATGTTTTGCTGTTTCAGGATATTTATATATAGCTGCTAATTGACTTTCCAATAAGGCTATTTTTTCAAGCTCTTCATCTGATAAAGAAGTTATATCTCTGCCGTTTTTTATCTCTTCTATTTTCTTATGAAGCTTATGTTCTCTATAGTCATCTTGTTTATTATTTGAAGTTTTTTCTTTAATCTCTTTTTTAGATTTTTTTGTTTCTTTTACAGGAAGTGATAAATCAAATATTTCTCTTTTATTTAATTCATTTTTTATATAATCTTTATATCCTTGTTCTAACTCATCATTATTATAACATTCTATTAATCTTTCATTAGAAAATAAATCAAGATATACATTTTTGCTTGCACCTTCAAGCGGGTATCTTGAATAATCTTTTTTATTATTTAATATATTGTCTCTCGTTAATATAAATCTCTGTATAGCTTTCATAACGGTATTAGCTTCTTCTTTATCATCAGACTTAAAAGTTATACCAAAAAGTCCTTTGTCTTCTATAATGTTTAGTTCTCTCATTTTTCCCTCTTTTTTTTTAATTTATATTTTTTACAGATATTATTTATATTTGCTATAATATCTTTTTTATGCTTACAGAAATAAGATGATTTTATTTCTAAACAATATATGCAATCTTTACAGTTCTTTTTTATCATCATTCTTTTCTAACGCATATTTTTTATATATAGTTTTAACTATAGTCTCTACTATTTGTGTAGTATTCTTCTTTTTTCTTTTACAAAAAGTAATTAAAAGCTCTGCTAATAATAAGATGAACATAGAAGTATTAATTTTAAAATCTTCTATTTTTATCCTGTTAGCAGCTTTATCTATTTCTAAATAGATATATGGATTTTGAGAATTATTTCTTTTCATAATAAACTCCTTTTATTATGTATATAAACTTTATTTTTTAGCATTACCAAAACCTCCGTCTTCTTTAGCTGTTTTTCTAGAATGGCATCTTTTGCATAATGCCTGCAAATTACTTTCATCATAAAATAATTTATCATCTTCACTTTCTATTCTTTTTATATGATCCACATGTTCTGCAAAACTATGGCAATCTTCAAAGTTTTTACAGAGCGGATTTTTATCTAAAAACTCTTTTCTAAATGCACGCCATTTTTTGCTTTTGTATCTTTTATATGCTTTTTCATCACTTCTCATTTTATAAACATCTTATTAACAAGTTATCAACATTGTTGACAAGTTATTAACATTTATTATCATCAATTTCATCTCGAATATCATCTAATAATATTTGCATATCACTATAACAGTAATGATTATATAAATAATCAAAATAATATTTTGACTATTTATGACAATACTAATTCTTTATTTTTAGTATCAACCTTTACTTTTGATTTATGCATCTCTACTTCTACAATTTTTAGATTTAATAACCTGCTTGTTAAACGTCCTCTTATATCATCAATATTATCTTGCCTTTTTTTGATATTTAAGCTATCTAATAAGTCTTGATATTTTTTATTTGATGTAATAAGAACTGTTTTTTCTCCTGATCTTATATCATCAAATATTTTATAATACCCTTCTACAGCATAATGAAAACCCACGCTGTCAATATCATCTATCATTATGATATCTGCATTTTTTGCATTATCTATCTTTTTATTAATCGTGCTTAATATTTTAGAGTCTTTAGCATTATTATTAAAAAGGTTTTTATATAAATCTTCAAAATTTCTAGCTTTTATATAAAATACTTTTATGTTATTCATAGAATATATTTGCCATAACATTTTAAGCATTGTTGTTTTACCTATTCCGCTTTCACCTTCAAAATATAACGAAAGACTGCTTCCTAAATCTAAATATTTTTTTATAGAAGCTATAATATCATATTGATTAAATCTGCTTGCAAAAATATCTAAAGTCATATCATTATCTAAAGATTTAAATATCTCATTATATTGTTTTATTATTTTTTCAAGCTCTTCAATTTTATCAAATATTTGAGTCTTTTCATTTTTAACACAATCGCACATCTCAGGTAAAAAAACTTTTCTTCCTGAGAATATTGATGACTGAGAAACTTTTTTAAATCCATGCTCATCGCATTTTGTACAATGCGGATCTTTACCTTCCCTCGCATTTTCATATAAACTTTCTAAATATTTTTTGTAGCTTTGTAAACAATATGTATTAGCTACAATTAGCAATTTGTGCATACGCTTCATCAATATTTCCTCCTTCTTCTAATATTTTTAATAGATAATTTAATTTATCAAGTCCTTTAGGGATTGACATATTTGTAGCAGCGATTTTATTTTTGTTATTATTTTGTATAGGTTCTTGGGTTTCTAATAAGGCATACTTTACTAAATCTCGAATCCTTAAACTCTTTCTTTCTTCAATAGGTAACTTGAAAAAACTCTTTTTTACAGTATTTAATACTTCATCAATATTATTGTTATTTCTTTTATCAAATGCATCCAATAAGTGTTTTTTATATAGTCCTGATTTTGTATAATTAATTTCAAAGTTTAATAATAATTTGTGAAGCCTGTTAAACTTTTCCAAAAACTCGTTTTGAAGTTTTATCTCCTCTATCTCTTTATCATCAGTTAAAAGTTTTGCAGGATATATTGACTTTTCGTCTACATCTTCATTAAACAAGCTTGGCTCATCATATACCACAGTAACTGGAGCTTCAAGGTTTTGGAGTTTATTATCTTCCTCTTTTAGCTCTTCAATTCTATTTTTAAGATTAGTAAAATCATATACTAAACCCCGTCTTAAAACTTTTTTGTCTTTATACTCTGTGGCTATTTTTATTTTTAAATAACCTTTTGCCTGCAGACTTTTTCTATGCCTTACAAAATTAGTTTTTTTATTAGTGATATATTTATCTTTTATATCTTTTATATCTTTATTTGTTAAATGAAATATCCAGCATATAAATTTAAACTCGCTCGCAGACAAACCTAATCTGTCGCTATATTCAAGAACTTCAAAAGGTATAGTCAATAGATCTGCAGGATAATCTATTGAACCATAAAGTGCTGAAAACTTTTCTAACTCTGCCATTATTTTATTACCCCTAATATTTTTTTATAAGTCAATTTTCGTACTAACATTAAACCGCCTCCTTGATTATAGTTTTTTAAAAACATTACTTCTTCTGCAGTAATAAATATTATTACATCAAAGAGTGATGTTAAAGATTTTAATAAATTTATACTGCATTTGTTTTTGATATTTTTTAGCGGAAATGCTAATTGATGAAATGAACTCTGTTCTTTATCTAAAAAAGTCAAGCATAACTTTTTAGTTGCTATTATTATCGAGATTTTTAAAGATTGTTTTTGTTTTAAATCTAATATGTGATTAACACATATTAGATTTTTTATTCTATTGGTTATAGAAAATTTTGAAATCTGTACCGCTTTCCATAGTCTTAGAAAATTCGTTAAAATTAAAAATTTTTAGTATATACAAAATTAATTTAACACTATTGAAATATATGTGCTGTCTGAGAAATTATATTTGTACCTGTTTCAAATGCTAAGAAAGGAAATTTCCCCATAATGCCTGCTACTATATTTGAAGGGGGCATTGTTGATAATCTATTATATTCATTTACATGGGTATTATATGCCTCTATTGCTTTTTTTTCTTCTTGTATGATTGGTCTTATTATTCTTAAGGCTTCCATATAAAATTGATTTGTCCTTAAAACAGGATAATTCCTTGCTGTATAATCTATTTTATTAATATTTTCTTGTATTCTCGCTTGAATATATTGAAACTCTTGAAAGGTTAGGGGTTTTTCTATTAATTTATCATCTATATCTATTTTGCTTAGTCTTATTATATAATTGCTTAATGAAGAGATTGTGTATGTATCTAATCTTGGTATTGCTGCTACTGCATTATAATATTTTATAGAAGCTTCTCTCTTTTTAGAATAAATATCTAATATATTATTTAAATATTCTCTTGATAATTTTTCTTCAGTGAGAATAGATTTTTTTATAGAAGTAGTAGTTACTATCATAAATATGCTAATAGCTACAACATTAACTATTATAAATATGATAGCTACAATAGAACCCTTCATTACTTTTCCTTAAATATTATTTTTTCAAACAATAAAACAATTATATATAAATAAAAGTAAATTGTCAAAAGAATATATGTATACTATTTTTTTAAAGTTGATTTTATCACTTCTATGTCGCTGGATATATCCATTATATTATTATTATAGATTGTATTTAATGCTGTTTTTAAGTTTTCTTTCATTGCAATAATAGAATCCATTATATCATTTTTTAACTTATCATTATTTTGTTCTATTCTGGATTTTTCTAAATCTATATATGTGTTTATTATTTTTACTATAGTAGGTATATTATATTCAAGGAGCTTTTCTAATTCTTTTACTGATATTTTATTTTCACTTGCATCTTTTACAGATATGTCTATGATATTTTTATATATTTCATTTAATTCTTTAATATTTTCTTTTATTTTATCATCTTTTATTTTCATTGATGCAGTATTTATAAGTTTATTATATTTTAAAGACTGCTTAATAATATTAGTTTCTTTTTTATCATTAAAAAAATTATTATTAAGTTCTATTTTATTATATTTCTCATCGAACTCTTCTTCTGTCATAAATGTGAACTTTAACAAATCTATTAAACAGAGAATAGTAGGTATAAAAGTCCAAAAGAATAAAACATGCATTATTCCTCTTTTTGTTTGTCCAAGATAAAACTTTTGTATGCCAATACCGCCAAGCATTATAGATAATGCAGAATATATTATAGCATATGCTCTTTTTTTCATTTCACTATTCTACCATATTTTATAATTTTTTAAGAGAATGATTTATATTTATTTATGCTAAATTTTGTTACTCTTTTATAACCAGTTATTATTCTAAAAATAGCATAAAAAAAACCTAATCCATAAAACAAATGCGTTATAAAAAACATAAAAGGATATACAAATATTCCTAATATTTTATTTATAATTCCTTTATCTTTTATAGACTTAATTATACCTGCCAAGATTGTAATTGCTGAATATACTGCAAATGGAATAAAATATAATGCTATATAATTAATTTTAGTATATAAGTAAATGGATAATATTATTGGCAAAAGCAGAATATAAATACTAAAGAAAGCAGGCAATGTGAATATTAAGTTTTTTTTATTAAAGTTTTTATAAAGCTGTTCAAATCTTCCTCTTCCATAGTTAAGGAGCATTTTTATATATGCTTTTAAATTTGCTCTTGGAGGTCTTCTTACTATTATTTCAGGGTCATACATTAATTTATAACCTAAAGAAAGTATTTTATCGATTAATGCATTTTCTTCATTTGGGTATAAGCTTTCATCAAAAAGTCCCGCTTCAAATATCACATCTTTTCGCACAAATAAATTACAAAGTATTACATCTCTGTCAGTTCCTTCTCTATAAGAAGAAGAGTTTTTACTGTATCTATTTGCTATAGGCCCAACAGCATAATGTGAACGCATACAAGAATCAATATATCTCTCTTTTGCATTTGAAATAATATGAATAGCAGGCCCTCCAACTATTGCTACTTTTTCATTGCTTTCAAATATTTCTACAGCTCTTTTTATATTAAGCGGATCTACAAGCGAATCATTATCTATAAAATATATAATATCTCCTGATGCTTTTTTTAAACATTCATTTCTCTGCACGGTAGGGTGAGTACCTTCAGCTTGAAATATTTCTATATTATTTTTATTGTAATCAGATAGATAAATTCCTACTAATGTACTTTCTATATTTTCACCTATTCTATGAGGAATGATTACAGTTACTTTTAATGACATTTACATCCCAATATTTCTAAAATAAGCAGTTCTTAAATTAGCAGCCATCTCTTCAGGGCTAGTAGGGTTGCAAGGAGCCCAAGCACCTGTTTCTGATGAAGCATTGAATTTTTGTTTTTCTTTGCTTCTCATAGGGGGGAAGAACTCTATATGATAACGCCATATATCATTATAATTAAATCCGTCATTTACAGGAGCACTATACATACACATCATATAAGGAAACTTCATATCAAATAATGTGTCTAATGTAGTAGTAGCTTTTTTTAAAGTATCAGCTAAAGATAAAGATTCTTTTTCATTAAAATCATTTATTGCTATAACATTTTTTTTAGGCATAATCATAATACCATAAGGATATTCAGAAGCAAAAGGAAGAAAACATACAAAATCATCATTTTCAAATATGATTCTTCTTCCGTCTTCAATTTCTTGTTCAAGCATATCAGCAAATAGGTTTCTATTTTTTATATTATAATAGCTTGAAGCCATTTCAATTTTTCTTTTAATTCTTAAAGGTATCCAGCTATAACCATATATCTGTCCATGAGGATGCGGCATAGTAACGCCAACTACTTCTCCCTTATTTTCAAAAGGCATAATATATTTTATTTTTTTATTTTCAGCTATTTTTACCATTCTCTCTTGCCATAATTTTACGAGCTTTAATATATGTTCAACAGGAAGTTCTGGAAGAGTTGTGTTATGGTCAGAAGAGTATAATATTACCTCGCATTTTCCTATAGAAGGAGCTGTTCTAAAAAGTTTGCCGTTGTCAACATCATCTGGATAAGGCGGTTCAAAAGATAGCGCAGGAAAGTCATTATCATAACAGAGAACATCATAACTGTCTGGTACTTTACCGCTTCCAGGACAAAAAGGACAATAGTCTTTAGGCATTTGCGGACGTGCCTGCCTATGACTTGCTATCATAACATAATCGCCAAGTAAAGGATTATAACGTAATTCTGCCATAATGAATATACTCCTAAAATCTTTATTGCTTATTAATTATATATCTATTTTTTATAATAAGCAAATATTTTGTAATTTATTTTTTATAATCATTATGCTATAATGACAGTTATCAATATTGAGGTTTAATTATGAGAATTATAATAATATCTGTCTTATTATTTTTGCAAATGTTTTTTGCTGTTTATGCTGATACAACTGTTGATTTTAAATTATTTACAAGTTCTTATGCATATAACGGAGAAAATACATATTGGCAGGATACTAGAACTACTTTAACTTATTTTGAAAACTTTACAGAGGGGGCTTTTGATATAAAGTTTAATGATTTTATTACTTTAAGTGTAGGAGCTTCTGTATTTTTTCCATTTACATTCGAGTTTCCTCAAGGAATAAGAGTTTTTCCTATAGTTACCACTCAATTATCT
Source organism: uncultured Brachyspira sp. (assembly GCA_934725655.1). Lineage (GTDB taxonomy): Bacteria > Spirochaetota > Brachyspiria > Brachyspirales > Brachyspiraceae > Brachyspira. The sequence continues at coordinate 41,835 of CAKVCJ010000001.1, read as the reverse complement.
AATGAATATATTGCCTTAAGAATAGGTACAATGAAAGGCGGGCATAATTTACCTGCCCCTATAAGGGACCCTTTAATGGATATGACTCCTGTAGTGCGTTCTACTCCAGATAATACTTTGATAGCAAAAGGGCCAGAAGAGTATAAATATAATGAACCTTTCACACATGGCTATTATGAATATGGAGCATCTTTTGAATGGTTTAAAGGCGGAAGGGGCGAAGTATATATGAATTGGCAGATACAGCATAATGCCAAACATAGAGAGAGGTTTGATGTAGGGCTTACCTATGCTTTAGATTTTCTCCATAATATAGCAACTCCTTATTTTGGTGTTCATTATTGGCATAATGGAGGGCATGAATATCCTTTTGTAGAAGGAAGTCCTGCTATAACCGAAAATTATGTTGGGGCTATTGGAATTAATAGTGAATATTTATCAATTCTTTATATGGCTTCTTATAATTTGGTTGATAGGGATAATGTAGCAGGGCAGTTTGGGCATGCTATATTTTTGAGGGGCAGTATAGATGTTATGACTTGGTTTAAGATAGAGCCTATAGTATTTGTTTCTGGATGGTATATTAATAAAAATCATAAATTCATAAGCGTAGAAGGAGACCCATTCTATAGAGTGCCGTTTTATTTTGGTTTGAACATCACTAAAGATTTTGTATTTGATAATGGCATAGTATTGAGTTTAGGGTTTGTTAATGGATTATTCTTAACTGAAGAAAATAAACTTGGTATAAGGTATGATCAAACATTAAAATTTGATTTTACATATTTAGTTCCTATAAAAAAATAAATATTTCATATTTAGTGTTTAACTATTTTTTATGATGCATGTTTTAAAATCATGTGTTTATAATAATTTTTTGTATAAGGAATAACTATGTTAAAAAAAGTATCTTTATTAATCTCATTAATGTTTATATTTTTTAGCTTTGCAAATGCTCAAACAGCAAAGTCTACATTAGACGGTATGATGCAGTCGTATAATGGAGAAATGAATGCTTCAGCTATGTACGCAGAGTTTTCTAAGAAATCACAAAATAAAAGTGTATCAACTATGTTTAAAGCTGCTTCTGCTGCTGAGGCTATACATGCTAAACTTTTAAATGATATGGCTATGTCAAAGAAGTTAACTGCGAAAGCTTTAACTGCTAAAATTGATACTATAAAAACATCTACAGATAATGAACACTTAAAAGCTGGCATAAAAGGTGAAACTTATGAATATACTAAAATGTATCCTGCTTTTAGTAAAGTAGCTATGGCTGAAGGCAATAATGATGTTGCTAATTTAATGGATATGATAGCAAGTGTTGAGAAAACTCATGCTCAGTTATATGATAAAACTATGAAAGATTTAGCTGCTGGAGAGGGATTACCTGAGGGATATTATGTATGTCCTGTTTGCGGATATATAGAAAAAGGAAGTTCTCCAGATAAATGCCCTATTTGTAATGCTGCCGGAAGTTCTTTCCAAGCTTTTTTGAGTTAAAGTAAAATATAGATTTTTTTAAAAGGCATTGATGCATTATTGTTATCAATGCCTTTTTTATATAAAAAATATAAATACATATCTTTTTAAATATTGATAAATACATAGTGTTTATTTTGTGAATGCTAAATTGATTATATTTTTTTAATTGACAAATTAACATATTTTATTATAATGATAGCCTATGATTATTAATTTTGCTGTAAACAAATTGATAGTAGTCTTTTCTTACTTATCCAAAAAATATACAAGACATATTATATAATCAATTCTATAGGCTATAGAATTGATTTCTATTTTTAAATTTAAAAATATATTAGGAGTAAAATATGTCTAATAATTATTTGCCTGAAATTTTTGAGACTTTTAATGATTCTCGTAAGAAAGGCTTTATTTCAATGAAAGAAGAAAAGGATAAGGGTAAAAATGTAGTTGGAACTTTTTGTACATATACGCCAAGAGAGGTGATATATGCTGCAGATGCTATAGCGGTATCATTATGTTCTACGAATGATGAAACTATACCGGAAGCAGAGAAGTATTTGCCTAAAAATTTATGTCCGTTAATAAAATCAAGTTATGGTTTTGCTATAACAGATAAATGTCCTTATATGTATTTTTCAGATATTATAGTAGGGGAGACTACTTGTGACGGCAAGAAAAAGATGTATGAGCTTTTAGGGGAGATAAAAGATACTCATGTTATGCAGCTTCCTCATTCAAAAAATGAATATTCTTTGGAACTTTGGAAAAATGAGATTAAAGAACTTATAAAAAGATTAGAAAAGAAATTTAATATAAAAATTACAGAAGAAAAATTGAAAGAAGCTATAAAATTATGTAATGAAGAGAGAAAAGTAATAAAAGAGTTTTTTGGTTTAGGTAAATTGATGCCATCTCCTATAAAGGGAAGCGATATGCATGAAGCTTTACAATCATCTAATTATAAGTTTAATAGAAGGCTTTATATAGGAGAGATAGAAAATTTAGTTAATACTTTTAGAGAGAAGTATAGAAAGGGAGAGGTTCCGTTTAGTAAAGATACTCCGAGGCTTCTTATTACAGGCTGTCCTACTGGAGGGCTTGTGGATAAAATAATGAAACAGATTGAGGAAGTTGGCGGTAATGTTGTATGTTTTGAAAGCTGTGTGGGGACTAAGAGTTTTGATATGCTTGTTGATGAAAATAAAGAGCCTATAGAGGCTATTGCTGAGAGATATTTAAATATACCTTGTTCTGTGATGACTCCTAATAGTGAAAGAGTTGAGATTATAAAAAGATATATTGATGAATATCAAATAGATGGTGTTGTGGATGTTACTTTGAGTGCTTGTCATACTTATGCGGTGGAAGGTGAGAAGATAAGAAGAGCTGTAGAAGAATGCGGAAAGTCCTATTTGCAAATAGAAACTAATTATTCTAACAGCGATGCTCCTCAGCTTAGAACGAGATTAGAAGCATTTATTGAAATGCTATGATTTTATTTATATTTTTAATTGACAAATGAATTTTTTTTAATATAATTTCATATATGGTTACTAATTTTGCTGTGTACAAATTAATAGCGGTTCTTTCTTACTTAGCTAAAAAATATACAAGACATATAATATAATCTTTTAAATTCTATAGGCTATAGAATCCATTTCTATTTTTTTACTTAATCAATATATTAGGAGTATATTATTATGTCTAATAAAGATTTACCAGAAATTTTTGAAACTTTTGCCGATGCACGCAAAAAAGGTTTTCTCACTATGAAAGCTGAAAAAGATAAAGGAAGGAATGTAGTAGGTATTTTTTGTACTTATACGCCGAGAGAATTAATATATGCAGCCGATGCTATAAGCGTATCATTATGTTCTACAAGTGAAGAGACTATTCCAGAAGCAGAGAAGTATTTGCCTAAAAATTTATGTCCGTTAATAAAATCAAGTTATGGTTTTGCTATAACAGATAAATGTCCTTATATGTATTTTTCTGATTTAATAGTTGGGGAGAGTACTTGCGATGGTAAGAAAAAAATGTATGAGCTTTTGGGTGAAATAAAAGATACGCATGTTATGCAGCTTCCTCATATGAAAAATGATTATTCTTTTGAACTTTGGAAAAATGAATTAAGAGAATTAATAAAAAAATTAGAAAAAAAGTTTAATGTAAAAGTTACAGAAGAGAAGCTGAAAGAAGCTATAAAATTATGCAATGAAGAGAGAACTATTATGAAAGAATTTTTTTCTCTTGCTAAATTAGTACCGTCTCCTGTAAAAGGCACTGAAATGCATGATGTTATGAATTCTTCTAATTTTAAATTTGATAAAAAAGCGTTTTTTGAAGAAATTAGAAATACTATAAAAAATATTAAAGAAAAACATGCGAGAGGAGAGAGTGCTTTTACTAAGGATACTCCAAGAATACTTATTACAGGCTGTCCTACTGGAGGAGTTGTGGATAAGGTAATAAAACAGATAGAGGAAATAGGAGGAAGTGTGGTATGCATTGAAAATTGTATAGGAACTAAAAATTTTGAGATGCTTGTTGATGAGAACAAAGAGCCTATAGAAGCTATTGCTGAGAGGTATTTAAATATACCTTGTTCTGTGATGACCCCAAATAATGATAGGATGGAAAGAATTAAACAGTATATAGAAGAATATAGTGTTGATGGTGTTGTAGATGTTACATTTACAGCTTGTCATACTTATGCTATAGAGACAGAAAGGTTAAGAAGGGCTGTAGAAGGATGCGGAAAATCATATTTAGCAATAGAAACTAACTATTCTAACAGTGATGCTCCTCAGCTTAGAACAAGGTTAGAAGCATTTATTGAAATGCTATAATAATTTTATATTTGGTAAACTGGTATTTTTTAATACTGGTTTACCATTAATAATAGGATTATATATATGATATATTTTGACAATGCTGCTACAACATTAAAAAAGCCTGACACTGTTGCTAAAGCGGTTTTTGATGCTATAAATAGTTTTGCAAATGCTTCGAGGGGTTCTTATGAGTCATCATTAAATAGTGAAAGAGTGATACTCGATACGAGAGAGAGAATAGTTAAACTTTTCAATGGTTATAGTCCTAATTATGCTTCATTTACGAGCAATTCCACAGAGGCGTTAAACACTGCAATAAAGGGAATAGTTGATAAAAACAGTCATGTTATAACAACATCGCTTGAACACAATAGTGTTTTAAGGCCGCTTTATGAAATGGAGACTTTGGGAGCAGAAATTACAATAATAAAAGCAAATAATAAAGGCGAGTTAAATTATAATAATATAGAAGAAAATATAAAATCAAACACTAAAGCAATTATTTGTACGCATGCTTCTAATGTTATAGGGGATATTTTGGATATTGAATTTATTGGCAATTTATGCTCTAAATATAATATATTATTTATATTAGATGCTTCGCAAACAGCGGGAAGTATTGATATAGATATAAAGAAGAACAATATAGATGTGGTATGCTTTACAGGGCATAAAGGATTAATGGGGCCTCAAGGAACTGGAGGGTTATGTATAAAAAAAGGTGTAGATATTAAGCCGTTAAAAACAGGAGGCTCTGGAATAAAAACCTATTCAAAGACTCAGCCTGAAAATATGCCTACAAGACTTGAAGCGGGTACATTAAACAGTCATTCTATAGCTGGGCTTAATGCTGCTTTAAAATTTATAGAAAATGAAACTATAGAAAAAATTAGGGATAAAGAAAGAGAATTGTCTGATTGTTTTTATAATGGCGTAAAAAATATAGAAAATATAAAGTTTTATGGAAATTATAATACAAAACAAAGAACTTCTATAGCGGCTTTAAATATTGGGGATTTAGATTCTGCTAAAGTTTCTGATATATTAGCAAGCAAATATAATATAGCAACGAGGTCTGGAGGGCATTGTGCGCCTCTTATGCATGAGTCTTTAGGAACTGTTAAACAGGGAATAGTGAGATTTAGCTTTTCTTATTTTAATACATTTGATGAGATAGAAAAGGGAATTGATGCTGTGCGGGAAATAAGTAAAAGTTTATAAGTTATCTTATATAAAAAATATTAAATAAAATAGAATAAAAAATTAAAAGGAAAAATAAAAATGTATTATGTTGGTATAGATATAGGTTCAACTGCTTCTAAGGTTGCGGTTTATGATGATAAAAAAAATGATTTTGTAGAATTATTTATGATTCCTACAGGCTGGTCTGGAGTGGAAGCTTCTTCACAGATACTAAAAATGCTTGAAGAGAAGAACATTAAAAAAGAAGAATCTTATTTTGTTGGCACTGGTTATGGGAGGGTTGCTATAGAATATGCTAATAAAACGGTAACAGAAATAACTTGTCATGCTAAGGGTGCTAATTTTTTATTTTCAAATTTAGACGGCACATTAATTGACATAGGCGGGCAGGATACTAAAATAATTAGCATAAAAAACGGCAAAGTGGATAATTTTATTATGAATGATAAATGTTCTGCGGGAACTGGAAGATTTATAGAGTTGATGGCTAATTCTTTGGGTTGTTCTATACCTACACTTCTTGAAGAGGCTCAAAAATGTGAAGGCACTGATGTTGTAATAAGTTCTATGTGTACGGTATTTGCTGAAACTGAGGTTATAAGCCTTAAGGCGAGCGGGAAAGAAAAAAAGGAGATTGCTTATGCTATAGTAAATTCTGTTGCAAATAAAGTGGCTTCATTATGCGGAAAGTTTAAGGATAATATTTATTTTCTAACTGGCGGATTATGTATTTTTGATTATTTGGTTGAGAGATTAGAAATAGCTTTAGGCGGGAAAGTGATAACTGATAAAAGAGGACAATATGCTGGTGCTATTGGGGCGGCTATTATAGGTTTTGAAAAAAAAATTGCTAAGTCTAACAATATGAAAAATAATAGCATAAAAAACAATAATAAAAAAGAAGAAATATTAATAATAACATTCAATACCACAACAGATGTTATGAGGGCTGAAAAAACTTTTAAAAATATAATGATTGAAACTAATGAGCTATTGGGAAAGATAATATCTATACCAAGTGAAATATCAGCAGGATGCGGTATGTGCTGGGAGAGCGAAGTAGATTTTGAAGATAGGTTAATTAATATATTAAAAGAAAATGATATAGAATATGATAATTGCCATAAAATAGCAAAATAATAGTTTTTTTAATATATGTATTTTTATAAAATATTTTAGGCATAATATAAAGAGTTTTTTAGTAGAAGTAAACGAGGTAGAAATTTACAAAATATAATATAGTTATTTCAAAAGTATTTGAGAAAATTAATTATATAATTCTTAATATAATTTTAGCTATAAAATAACATTATAGTTGTATAAATTTATGATTTTAGAGCGTAAAATGGCGGTCTTTTTATTTTGTTGCGTCCATACAGTAGGTATTTCTTTCGTTCGCCCTGAAGGACTCTTTTAAGTTGTGGTGCAGACTTCATCTATTTAAGATTTATGAAATAGACTTGTTTCAAAAGTACTTGACAAAATTAGTTGTATAATTTTTAACATAATTTTAGTTATAAAATTGTGTTTTACATGTTGTATAATTAATTATTTTAGTATGTAAAAATATAGTTCTTTTGGTTCTTTTATACCAATACCGAGTAGGTGCCTATCGGCAAAAGAACTGGGGTGCGGGGCAAAGCCCTGCAAATAATAAAAATAAAAAAAGTTAAAAGTTTAACGAATTTTTTTAAATCTATAAGAAAGCGGTACAAGGCTTTATTTTTATTGCGAATCAAAATACAAGCAGGGCAAAAAATATTTGAGAGATATTTTTTCACACTTGTACCGCATTTCAAGCTTATTAAATTAAAAGAACTATTGCTTTTTATTTTCTTCTGAGTATACAACTCTTTAGAAGATAGTATTATATCGTCTTTCATTTTTTTACCCTTTAATGCTTCAAAAGTTTCTCAGGCTTTTGTTTTTGATGCATTTTTTTATTTGATTCGCATTAACTAATATAAACAAAAATGATTTAAAAGTCAACAAAATATAAAAATTTTTTAAAACTATTTCAAAATAAAATAATTTGTAGGTAAGTCGGTTTTTATTTTTGGCACATTTTTTGCAGTAGTAGTTAACTACTACTACTACTTTTAAACTTTCTTTTTAATTTAAAGATTTTAAAAATAAAAAAATATAATTATTTAGTATTTATTAAAAAAGCCTTAATTTTGAAGTTTTTTGATTGGGTATACATAAAACTATACTAAAGCCCAAAAAGCCCCAAAAACAAGCCTCTACGCTTCAAATAAAGGCATTCTAATAAAAAATCAGAACTCAAATTTTGACTATGTTATCGCAATAGCATAAATCTAAAAATTAAAATAGCTCATTATAGAAAAAAAGCAGTAAATAAAATCATCATTTTTGATAATAAAGTGTACAAAACGTGCATGTTCATTTCGTGCATCTTACCAGTAAAGTGTACAAAGCGTGCATGCTCATTTCGTGCATCTTACCAGTAAAGTGTACAAAGCGTGCATGTTCATTTCGTGCATCTTACCAGTAAAGTGTACAAAGCGTGCATGCTCATTTCGTGCATATTAAAAAAATATCAATGTAATGATTAAAAAGTTAAATCAAAAATCTTTTATTTCTGCCTCTTAATATTTATAAATACAATACAGTAGTATAGTATTTACAAATATTATAACTATCCTTTTTTTATACTCAGTTTATCAATCCTGTTATTAAGCTCATTCATTTTAAGTACTATTGTATTAAGCGTATTTGTGATATTTTCCTGAAAATCATTTTTTATATTTTTGATTTCATTATCTCTATTTATTTTATTTTCATTTACTTTATTGAATGGGTGATTATTCATTGCATTTTTTATCATATTCATAAGCACATAAATATATCTGCTTGTTGTTGTATTAATATTTGAATGCCCCATAATCTTGCTTATTAAATAAGTTTCTGTTCCGCATTCTGCCATATCAGTTGCAAAGCCTCTCCTAAAAGAATGGCATGTTACTTTTACTTTATTCTTTTTTGATATTACTCTCATAATCATAGTAATAGTTTCTATTGCTAAATCTTTGCCGTTGTTTTTTATAAAAAGATTATTTTGTTCTTTAATTTTATTTTTTCTTAATATCTCATCACGTTCTTTTATATAATTAATTAATATATCTTTAATCATATCAGAAAAAACAACTATACGCGGTTTACTTCCTTTAGTTTTATAAATAGTTATAGTTTTATTTTCAAGATTAATATTTCTAATATCTATACCTGCAGTTTCTTTTCTGCGAATGCCTGTGTTTGACATTAGAAGCATCATTAAAATATTTCTTTGATTTATAAAACTGTCTTTTGAAGTTTTTTCTATTTTTTTTATGATATCTAAAGTTTGATTTGCTTTTATTACTAACTGTTCTTTTATTATCGGTTTTGGTCTTTTTATATCATCAAAAGTCTCTATTAATATTTTAGCTTCTATTATTTTTTTCTTATGCAAAAACTTTAAATAGCTTTTGAGAACATTTATTCTGCAGTTAATAATATCAGATGATAATTGAAGTTCTTTTTGATATGATATATATTTTTCTAATAATTCTTTATTTATCTTTTTATATAAAACTTCAGTATCGCAAATATAGGGATAATCCTTTTCAGAGAAAATAGAATAATTATTATCTTTTTTAATTATGAATTTAAAAAAATATATAATATTATTTTTATATGTTTTTACAGTTGTTGGGCTTTTATCTATAGAAAGATAATCAGCAAATTGAATAATAAAATTAACATCTTTGGAATAATCATAAAGATTATATTTTTCAGCATTAAGCATAAAAAACAACTCCATTTTTATTCTAAAAAATTTGCTTGACTTTTGAAAAAGAATAGAGTTGTTTTTTTAGATATAATTATTATCGGTTGCTATTTCATGAAATTATAATTAAAATATAAAAAGTTTTTTATTCTTGGAGTTTATTTTATGAGAAAATGCAATTTTTTATATTTTTTATATTTTTATCATGCACAAGCCCCTATGCAGATAAAACGGACATAGCCTTTGGATGAGCCTCTTTAATTTCTTTTCTTTTAAGATTTAAGTTTTCTAACTCAATACGCTCCTCTTCTGTAAGAAGTCCTTTTTCATTTAAGTTATTTAATACGCTTTCCAATAGTTCAGCTCTTTTACCGTCAAGGTTTTGGCTGTACTCATTTTGTCTACTCTCTATTATATAATTATCATATTCCGCTTGCTCTATTAAACCTTCTTGTAATTTCTCCTGCATAGTTTTTTCTAATATCTTTCCGTTTTCGTATTTCTGACTTGGCAATAAAGTTGCTATATAATCTTCATTCTCAAAAAACACTTGATTATCTTCTAATTTGATTATACCTTTCTCTATTTTTTCTTTATTAGTCATTACCGTATAAGTATTAAGATTTAACCCTTTCTTATGATGCGGTTCGCTTGGTATTATACTCATAGAATCATTATATATTTTTAGTTTTTTTAATTTCTCTATATTCTCATCAATACTCACTATAACATCTTTATTGTCTATTAAACTATATTTCATTGTAAAACTCCTTAATTAAAAAATAATGTATAATATAGAGAATGCATTCTTTGTACGCTTCTCCATGAATTAAAATGCTTTATATGTCCTCTCCACGACATATATAAATTACGAATATCACTAAAGCTGACTTTGTTTTTATCAAATAATATTTTTATTTTCTTTAGTTTTCTTCTCAGCCTTATAATATTAGATTTTGGCGGTTTGCGAATTATTTTACCGCTGTCGCTTAATATGTAAGTGCCTTTAAGAAACTTAAATCCTTTATTTATCTTAAATATTTGAGTTTTTTTATTATTAATTTTAATACCTAACTCTAAACATATTTTTTCTATTTCTGTTAAACAATTTTTTAGCTCCTCTTTTGATGAAGCTATTAAATAACTGTCGTCCATATATCTGCCGTACCAGCGGACTCTTAATTTTTCTTTAATAAAATGATCCAGCTTATTAGCATAATAAACGGCGCATATTTGACTTATTTGAGAACCTAAACATAAACCCTTATCACCGAATGACTTTATAAACTGTCTTATTAATTCCATAACTCTTTTATTTGTAATTTCTTTTTTCAGCATATTAAGTAATATGTCATGATTTATATTAGCAAAATACTTTGTAAAATCTATAGTGAGTACATAGCCATTATTAGTTTTGTACTTATTATAATATTCTCTTAAATGTCTTATAAGTCTTTTTCTACTAAAGTTAGAGCCTTTTCCTTTTATGCTTGCTCCATTATCATTAATCAAAGATTTAGAAAGCATAGGAACTAATACATAATCGCAAAGAGCTTTTTGCACAACTCTTTCTGATATATGCACGCTTCTAATATCTCTTACTTTACCTCTTTCATTAATCTTAAAATTAACACCATCTTTAATAACAGACTCTCCATTTTTTAATTTCTTTATACTATCAGATATATTTTTAATAAGTTTAGATTCATATTTTTGTACGGAGTGTTTCCAAGCAACGCCTTTTCTGCAGCTGTAGTAAGATTGAAGTAAATGTTCTGAATCAATGATATTATTAAAATCATCAAAAGATTTATTTTTATTTAATTTCTTTTGAAGTCTTTTAGCTTTTCGTCTTTGATAACGAGCTTCTTTTCTTTTTTCATTACTTGTCATTAAATATTTTCCTTAAATAAAAAATGAGTCTTGTTTTTTAGCTATAATAAGTATTAAAATAGTTATTAAAAATAATAACTATCAATGCACGAAAGCGTCCACTTAATAGCATCAAGACTAAGTTTACCGCATGGGGAGGGAAAAAATCTCCTTTTGTAAGAGAGTTTACGAAAATATCCGCATATAAAACCTTTACAAAATCAGGGGCAACGCCACCACCAACAACACTCGCATTATTATTGTTAGCATTACCATTGTTGTTAACATTAGCAAAAACGGAATACAGATTTAATCCCTTATATAAAAATAGTGTAACTATCATTATATACCAGACTTTTTATCTTCAGCAATCGCTTTCATAATTTTATTATTTGATTGTTTCCACCTCCTTAATAGTTTTATTAAATGATCTATATCATCAACATATAACAAGACATTTTTTAATTGTTTAGGATATATGTCTATCAGATATTCTAATAGTGAATATAAATGCTCACAAGAACATATAGCGTCGTCTTGCAGCAGTCTTCTTTTTTCTACCTCTGATACAATAGTTGGATATATAGCATTAGCTTTTACTATATATTCCATAATTTCATTTAGTGTTTTCATTGTATCAGCTATGAAATTATCAATTATAAAATCAGGCAGCTGTACTTTATTTTCTTTTAATTTCGGCAATAATTGGGTGGTTATTTTTTTTCTTAAATCTCTAGCAGTTTTATAAAACTGCATATCGCTTATACTTCTTTTATTTTTTAATACGCTCACTTAAAAATCCAAAATTTTTTTTTGGCTCCTTCGGAGCCTTTTTTATTTCTCGGCTGCAAAGCAGCCGAGATTTACAGATTTCAGATACAAAAAGCAGGGGCAACGCCACCACCAACAACACTCGCAAGACTATAGTAAGCAATACCATAGCTGCCAACAAGAGCAAAAACGGAATTGGCATTATAGCCAGGAGAGCCTACCCACCACCACTGCCTATTACCATTAAAAAACTTTATGCGGCTTTGGGGACACATACTAAATATCGGATATTGAATACTTGTGCCTGTAGGACAGCCTACAATGCCTTGATTTGTTGTTTGAGACCAAGCTTGATGCCCCCAGACTTCAACTTCCGTAGGCAAAAAGATTATTTCTGATGCCCAAGCCCAGCCGCCGTAAGTATCTAATAATCTTCGTATACTTAATGGTGTTATGCCTATAGCATTTATTAAACCGTTCTTAAAATTGCCGTTCAAATAATTAAATAACTCTTTATTCACATAGCCTCCTGCATTGCTGTCTGTGCTATGCATTCGCTTTTGTCTGAAACAATTCTTAAATTGCATAACTACATGATGCGTTGTATTATCCTGATCCCCAACTCTGTAATAATGATCAAAAGCTGCTATTTGACATCTTAAGTTTTGGTACTCTTCATTCCATAAATAATTGCCCTCGCCGTCAGTTAAAGAATCTAAATCTATATAATCGCCAAGCATTAAATCATCAAAATCACCCTTACTTGATTTCTCTCTAAGTTTGATAAAAGCATTCTTTACGCTTGCTGCTTTAAGAACTTCCATCAAGTTTCTGCCATTTAAAATATGCGGATTCTTTGATGATATTGCATTATCTATAATAGTTATATTCTTTACTGCAGTAAGTTTATCTTGTTTCTCATCTTTAAGCAATGACAGCTTATCTATAGCATTTTGAACATTATTAACTTCTAAATAACTATCAGCATTATTATAAGCAACTTCACTTGCTATATTTGCAGCATCATTGGCGCTTACTAAAGTTAATAGCTTTTTATCCTCTTCCCAATCAGCTGCCGTAAAAACTCTATTTACTCTGTATAATCTATTTTCATGAAAAATAAAATCATTTACTATATATTCATCATTAGCAGCATAATTTTTTGATAATCCGCCTTTCAAACTTATAACATCAGCTTCTACATTTACATTATGTCCGCCTATCAAATTATTTTGCTTATTAGATTTTAAATCATTTATTTGATTTTGCACTCCTGCATCCTCTTCTTTCCTTTCTTTAGTTTCTTTTACTAAACCTTGATTTAATTCTGTTATTTGTGTTTGCAGAGATGTATCCGTTTTCTCTCTTGTACTTGCTTCATTATTTATATTTTGCTGTAGAGTAGTATCTGCCTGCTCTCTTTGAGTTTTTTCAGTAGTATCAGCTTGAGTTCTTTCGGCTCTTTCAGTATTTATTTGATTTTGTAAATTAGTATCCGTTTCCTCTCTTGTACTTACTTCATTATCTATATTAGTATTTATATTATTAATTTGCGATTGTAATTTACTGTCTTCATTAATTCTATTTTCATTTTCAGTATTGAGTTTAAGAATTGTATCATCAGATTTTTTATTTAAAGTTTTTATATCAATAACAGGTGTTTCCCCTGATCCGCCGCCTTTCAATATTTCAACATTGGCTATTAGCTGATTTATATCTTCTGCCAAAATATATTGCTCCGGCTGCTGGCTTTGAACCTCTTTATAGACTCTCGGTTTATCTAATGCTGTATTACTCATTTTATTATCTCCTATTTTTATAATTATAATAATTGCTCCCTACTTGAATATTATACCATTTTTGCCACTCGGCTATTTTTATAGTTGTTTGCTGATAAGCCCTTATCAAATCCTGATCCGTATCCATTTCAGGAATATTGTATATTTTCGGAGGACTACTTAAAGGAACAATTATATATTCTTTAGTTGTTTGACATGATATTAAAATAATCGTAAAAATCATTACTAATATTATTAATCGCATGCTTTTGCCCCTCTTCTAATTTATTTCTATTTAATTTATTAATAATCATAGTTGAATTACTATATGTTGTTAATAATGTAATTTTATCATGCTGCATTATATTTTCTTTATACAAATAATTATTCGTTATTTCTAAATCTTCTATTGTATTTTCTAAAACATCTATTTTCTTTTCATACTTATAAGCAAAGCTTTTAAAAACTATTGATGTAATAACTATAGTAGCTATAAACAAAAGTATATAAGTAATTTTACTTGAAAATATTTTTAATATAAAGCTTACAGCTGTCATTATTCTTTCTCTTTATTAATATCTTTTATATGATTTTTAGCATTAAAAAAGTTCTTTATAAATATAGACCCGTCCACAGGTAATAAAATTAAAAAACCTGCTATAGCTATAAACAGAAGCCCTTGACAGCTATCGGCAGACAATGGACTGCCTTGCGACATACTTTGCAAATGGTATTCGCAAAATAAAAATACAACTATCAAAGCTTTTACTGCATTACTTCCTGTTTTTGCTTTCATTTAGTTACCCCGTTCATATATAATTTTTAAAAAGTTATATAAAAATGTGCCTATAGCCCCAAAAGCTCCAAGTACCGCAACTATTCCAAGAATCACATTTTTGAGTTTAATAAAAGACTGCATATTAATATTGTCTTTCAAACTGCTTTCTATATACTTTAAAGATTCCTGCATTCGTTTTATATCTTTTTCTATATTCTCAAGCCTATTATTAAACTCTATCTTTTCTATTTTATGCTCATCTATATATAGCGATATATCATCAAGATCATTCTTCATTTCTCTAATACTGCTTATCATACCATTATGATTAGGATTGCCGTTTTTATCTATGCCGATAATATGCTCAATATTAGAAAATCTTTCAGATATTTCATTTTCCATAAACTTACCTATTAAACCGCATTAGCCCTTCTAAGCCAGCCTTTTAAAAATATTTTATTTGAAGGCTTTTTCTCTGCTAAAGATTTATAGAAATTAATCTCTATTTCATTAAAAAGATTAACTTCATTTTCTCCTGCTTTTTTAAACATCATTTTTGTTTTAGGTCCGTATTTGCCGTCTATATCTTTACCAAAAAAACCGCATGCTGTTTGAGCAATTTTTAAGCCTCTTTTTACTCCTGCATTAACGCTTAATAAAAATACATTTTCTGCAAATGCCTGACTTGGTATATTATCTCCTTCAAATATATCCCAATAGTTTTTCTTATAAAAATCTTTTATTTCTGTTACAGTATTTAAGTCATTAGACAATATCATATTTATACTTTGCACATCTAATTTTTCTTTTTTTAATCTGTCTATTTTTTTCCAAAAACTCATATTAGGGTAATTCTTTCTTGTTATACCCTTATATGTTTCTCCGCCTGCATCTTCTTTAATATTAGCATATCCGCCTTCCCATCTTTCTAATACATTATAAGCTCTATCAAAATCTGCCATTTACTTCCCCTTATATTCTGCTAATTTATTATTAAGCTCTTCATTTATGCCTTCAGCATTTATTTCTTTATACTGCCATTTTACAGCTTGTTTCTCAAAGACATTATTAGCATAGCCATGCATACTATTAATTAAATATAAAATAATAAACTTAAACCAGCCTAATTTTTTATTTTGTAATATATGCACATATTGATGCTTATACAACACGCTTTCTCTTGTTATACAATTAAAAGTGTCCTTATATATAATATGAACTCTATTTGTAAAAGGATTTAATACAGCTTCAATATGTTTTCTAAATAAAAAATTGATTGATAAAGCTATAAAGCAGATTATAGTTCTATTTACTATTATCTCATCCTCAACTTTATTAAATCTTCTTATATTCATATCTAATGCCGTAATAGCAGCAAATACTATAAGCACTATTATAAAAATAAATAACTTTAACATAAATTAAAACTCCTTAATATAATTTTAAGCAGGCACGCTGCTTTTTAGCTCATAAACTTTGATATATTCGCTTTTTTGTTTCTCTTTTGCTATTTGAAGTGTTACTTCTCTTTGCTTTAAGACTTTTATTTCTGTTTCTATATTTTGTATAGCTTCGCTATATTGATATGATGAAGTTTCATGCATTGTAATATTATAGCCGTCATAAACTACTTTATCTTCATGTGCTTTTAATATGTTGAGCACATCATCTTTTAAAGAGTCAATATTCTCTTTATTCTTTTTCTCTTCTTTTTTTAGCTTTATATATTTTTTTATAATATCTATTTCTTTTTTACTTAATTCTGTTATAATTTCTTTTAACATATCTTATCCTTATATTTTTACTATATTTAAATAAAAAAAATATAAGGATAATTCATAAAATATAAGGCATTATTTTTACTAATGAGTCTTTTAATTCTCTTTTAATAGCTTCCAATTTTTGCGAAATATTACTTTGAGATACTTTTAGTTTTTTAGCTATATCTTTTTGAGTATATCCTTGTGAAAGCAAGTAAAGTATTTCTTTTTGTTCTTTTTTCAATATAGCAATCATTACTCTTTTTGTATCTCTCTCTTCTATTTTTGATAATCCATAAGTATATACAATATTTGATAAATCAAAGCTATTATAAACATTTACTGTAGTATCTGAATACATATCATTATTATTTTTTTTATTTTTAAGTTTCTCTATCATATCACTGCATAACTGCTTGCATTTATCTCTTTTTTTACACAAGTTACAAGTATTAATTTCTTTTTTCATTATTAATCTCCATATTATTGATATAATTAGCTATTAGTCTTGCATCATCAGTATTAGATATTTTTCTTATACCGAGTTTCTTTTTAGCTATATTTATATCAATCTTCAAGTCTATATATTCAATATAACTTTCATTATATGAAATATCATCTATATTCATACTATCAATATTTATAACTTTTAAATATGTAAGCATAAGTCCCCTTTTTTATAATTGCCTTAGTTTTATTACATTATCAAATATATTTAATTTAATAATTTCACAAAGACAAGGCTTTATATAATAGCTTCCATTTTCTCTTTTATATTCAAGCTCTACAACATCAAACAACTTTAAAAAATCTAATGTCTCATAATACTCAAAAGTATAATATTCTTTTAATACATATCTTGATTTCATTATTTCATTAGATAAGTTTATAGCATCCTCTTTATTTTTAAGCCAAGTTTCAAACTCTTCATGTGAATTAATTCTATGTCTCTTTTTGGCTTCCTCCTCAAAAGAAATATTTTTATATGTTAATTTACTTAAATCATATTTAATACTGCAGCTTGATAAATATTCATCGCTTTCTACTGTTTTATCTACTCTCCCCATCTTCCATTGTTTTATTTTGTATTTTGCTTTATTCGCACGAAATCTCGTGCTAATAAAATTAATCTTATTATTTTCTATCTCCAATCTTCCTTGCTCCAAAAAGCATAGCTCTCCTAAAATATCAAGTGTAGTTTTTTTATTATCATTATTAAGCAATAATGCTATTTCTCTTGAACGTTCTTCCTCCTCTTCCCAATTTTCAATATTATAGTTTTCTTTTATGTATGCTGTATTCTCATAATCTTCTAAAACCTCCCTCATTAAAGTTAAAGATTTATAAGGCGGAATATCTATTTCAGCATATATTTCTATAAGTTCATCACTCATATTGGTACTTGAATCAGATATGCCTGCACATATACTTTTTACTTGTTTTTCACCTTTAAAAATTAACTGTCCTTTTTCTTTATCTAATGTCCATACCCTTTGAGTTCCTTTGCCGTCTTTATAATCTCTAAACTCATTTATAAATTGTTCTAAATCACCTGTTATAGTTTTTCCGCCTATTACTAATTGACTGTCGCTTTGTGCCTTTTCAATGAAAAATATATGAGGCTTTAATTTATTATTATCAAGCGGATCATTTCTATTAACAATATTTTCTATAGCATGCTTTGAAGTATCGCATATTTCAAAAACTACTTCAGGTATTTTGTCATCTTCTAAAACAGATGGTGTGTAATATTTTATAGGTTTTAATTTTACAATTATACCTCTTCCTGCTGCTAAAGTTCTGCATGTGTCTATAGTATCCTCGCCGCTTTGAACATTCTCTGGAAATAATTTTAAATTAGGGTATTCACTTTCAGAAAATACATGTGAAGGTATTTCTGTACTAAAACTTGCACGAATATCGCTTGCAGTTATAGTTACAGTCTCTAAAAAAGAATATTCAGGCTTTTCAACAAAACCTGAAAATATTATAACAGACTTATCAAAATCTTCATAGTCAAATACTCTTCTAACTAATAATCTATTGCCGTATATATTAATAAAGTCATCAAAAAGTCCGTCATCATTTCTTAAAGTAACAGACATTTCATTTGTTTGAATGGTATCAAATGTTAAAGAATCTCCCTCTATATCAGCACTGTCTATTTCTTCTACTCTCGGCTCTATATACATATTATTTTTTGTATATATTAAATTATTGCTGCTGTCAAGCCATTCACGTGTACAAAATAATTTTTTTATATTTATAATAATATTCTTTTTGCTGTAAATAGTTTCAAAATTATTAAAATGTATAGCTATATAATTAATTTTTTTTAAACTAAATTGAAAATAAGATTTATTTTGTTTATATAGAGCTTCCAAAGAAAATACTTCTACGTAGCCTCTGTCATTATCAACGCTTATAGAGCCTATATTAAACAAATTATATAATTCATTTTCTTTTATATTAAATAATTCATTAAAATAAGAAAATGAATATTTAGAATATATTTCATTAATGCTTGCAATCCAAACGCCCCCAAAAGGTGCAAATATTAATTTAGTATCAGGGCTAGAAATATCAAGCTCTATAATATTGGCAAAACTTTTCATTATTATTGCTATGCTCCTACTATATAACCTATTTTTGCATATACTCTATAACTGCTGAACCATTTTCTCCGTTTTGCATTCTCGTTTCATTATTATCCATATATCCGCTTGCTCCTCCAGTACCTACAACAATCTTAATTTTTGAAGTACCTTGCAGCCTGCCTCTATTTATATCTACTGTAGCAGCTGAACCAGAACCGCCTCCTATTGAATCTTTATTACCAATATTATGCTCTATACCATTACCGCCATTTCCTCCTCCTGCTAAACATGGACTGCTTAGAATACCTCCTTTCCCTTGCTTTCCTTTGCTGCCATCTGAACCATGATATAGCTTGCCTTCTCCGCTTGCTCTTCCGCCTGATGCAGATACTGCTGCTAATCCTGTCAGCTTTCCGCCTCCGCCTCCGCCGCATGTAGTTATAGCTATTCCATTTACCAATATTTGAGAATTAGTTCCGTTTGCAGCATGATGATAGCCATTACTTCCTGTTTCAAGTATACCCATACCAGCACCGCCGCCGCCTGAAGTTATATGAACTGTAATGCTATTAACATCGCTTGGAAAAGCAAACTCATGTGTTCCTGCACCGAAGTTTACTGTTTTTCTTTTTAATACTGTTCCTTTCCTCTGAAAATCATTAATATTCCAATATTTCTTTTCAACATATCCGCCCAAAGCCTGACTATATTTCATACTAAGCCTTAAATATTTCTCCAAACATCTGCCTTGTGAATCTAATTTATAAAAACCTCTGTTATTGTAATCATAAGATGGAAAATTATCAGATACAACTTTAACTTCTAAATAATCATTATTGCTATTATTATCATCTCTAACAATTACTAATTTTATATATCTTAAGCCTTCTGCTCTTGAGTTGTCTAATAGTTTTATTGTCTGATTAGTTTCAAAAAGCCTGCCTTCAAACTCACAGATACTTCCTGCCAAAATATCAGGCAGCTCCCTATCACTATCATTCCAATGATTTATTTTTATACCATCAAAAGCAGTATTAAGCATACGCATTTTCTGCATAATAATATTCTGCTGTCTGTAGCTGTATAGTAAATTGCTTGGGTTTTCTTCAGCTTCTTTTATAAGCGTAAAAACATTATTCATAGTTGTTAATAAACCTCATTATTATAAATATCAAAATAATCTATATTATAGTGCCCATTATTTGTTATAACTAACGGCACATATTTACTTATACTGTCATTACTTATAATATAAAAACCTCCTAGCTCTTGATTATAATAGCAGTCTAAACTGCTGACTGCTTGAGCATCTAAGTTCTTACCATTATTTATTAATTTAAGCAGTATATATTTATTACTTTCACTATTAGTGTTATCATTTAATATAATATCTTCTTTAGCTTCATATAGGGAATAACAAAACATACATATAGAGCCTTTCTTAATAAATGGCATTTTGCTATTATTAGAAAAATCTATCTTTATTCCTTCAAAAGCAGTATGCAAAAACCTTATTCTTTTTAATATCTCATTTTGTCTTTTATACGCTTCCTCTAAATTAAGCGGTATGCTGATAGGCTCTTCTATTAATTCAAACATATTATTGCTATCGTTCAAGCCTCGCTTGTAATAAGATGACAGCTAAAGCTGTCATCTGCTCGGCTTTCACTCTCCTCCTTTTTATTTTATCTCCCTAAGTTGTTATAGGCTCGTTGCTCATACTCAATATTTTTTAATATCATTTAATCTCCCTAAAAGTTAATTCTGTAGAATACTGATATAAATCATTCTTTTTATTATTGTTATATTCGCAACTCGCCAAATATTTATAACAACTAAAGTTGTTATAGGCTCGTTGCTCATACTCAATATTTTTTAATATCATTTAATCTCCCTAAAAGTTAATTCTGTAGAATACTGATATAAATCATTTTTACCTTTCTTAAAATCTATTTCAGTATTAGTGCATACATAAAGTCCGCTTTTCATATAGTATTTTGGATATTTAAAATCCGCTTTCGCTTTATATTTTGAAATATTATATTTGCTGATATTATACCTCGCATATCTAATATCTTCTTTAGTAAACTTATATTTTGATTTATTATATTTACTTATGCCGTACTTTGCATAATATTTTTCTAATGCAGCATTTACACTTAAAACTTCATCTTTCCAGACTTGCATTACAAAAGGATAAAAGCTGCTGTCATCAAAAAACTTTAATATTTTATCTCTGTCTTCATTAGTTAAATATGGAAAAGATACCTTCCAAGCTTCATATTTTTTACTGGGCAATAATCTATGGAAATAATGATTGCTAATAGAGAAATATTGACTATGGGTATAATTAATAGTTTGCGTTTTTGTTTTATCATGCGGAGGAAAATCTACAGCTTCACCCATAATAAAATAGCCTATCTCTAAATTATTTTCATTTCTTTCATTGCCGTAAAAGCTTATTTTACATCTTGTAAACTCTGTATGCTGTATATTATGCATAGCTTTATTATCAAATATATCAATTAAATATATTCTATCATCATCTATATTATTATATATTTCTATCTTTACTGCATAAGCATTAGTATTAAATATAGCAAATGAGTTTATTATTCCATTTCCTGTTATCTCTAAACTTCCGTATAATTTATTGTCAAATCTTCCTACATTTTGTGTATGATAATCAAATATATTTTCTATAGAAAAAAACTCGTCGCTGCTTGATGCAGTATATTTAAAATTATTAAAAATATTATTATATAATAATCTCATAATATACCTCTCTCACTAACAACTTTAACTCCTCTTTTGCTTAAATTAAGCATTGTAGCTGCAACTATCTTACCATCAAGCATTAAATAAATAGGCTGATTATATGAAACATCAGATGCATCTTTTACACTATAGCTTTGATCATTATTAGCAGTAGCTTCAAAAATGCTGCTTCCTATTTTAGATAGTATTTTATCTTCAAGAGGAATAACTGCTTCATCATTAGCACCCTCACCAATAACAGCATTAATTCCTCCATGTCTTCTCTCTACAACTCCGCCTCTTGCCAAATATTTAGGCTCTTGAGGTTTAGCTTGACTGAGTGCTGCTAAATTAACACTGCCGCTTGCTATTACACCTAAAAGAGTAGCATAAGCTACTAAATTGGCAGGGAAAGGAACAGCCATCGCAGATGCTAAGGCATTAATGGCGGCTTGTGCCATTGAAGATGTACCTTGTGCCAAAGACATTTTCCAGTTTTCTAATCTTGAATTATATTCAAGCCTCATTTTCTCATTATTATAATTTTTTTCTATTTCTAACTGTTTTGCCTTTGCCTCTTCTTCTATTTGTATTTTAGATAGCTCTTTTTGTTTTTCCTCAAGCTCTGCTTTTATTCTTTCCTGTTCATAAAGTCCTAAGGCTGCATTTTGTCTATTTTTAAGCTGTTTAATCTCATTTAATAAACTCTGCTTTTGAGAGTTTTCCATTATTCCTATAGCTTCAAGTCTTGCTTTTTTCTCTTCTTCTATAGCTTTTAATGCTGATTCTTTACGCTCTTCAGTTTTATCTATTTCAAACTCTATAGCTTGTATTTTTAAATCTTGTACAGCAGTATATAGATCGCTCATATTATCTGCTGCATCATTAAACATGCTGCTCCAGTTAGAAGCAAAATAAGAGCTAAAATCTAAAGTATTAACTTTCCATAAATCTCCAAACTTTTCTTTTAATATTTCAACTTGTTCATTTGTAAGCTTTATTTCGTTTGTTATACTTTCTATGCCGCTTCGAACTATTTCACTTTTAGCACCTTCTCTTTCAGCTTCGCTTATTTTTTCTCCAAACTCTTCTGCTGCTTCAACATTTCTTTCATAAGCTGTTATGCTGTTTTCTATCTCTTTTACTAATTCATCAAATCTATCAGTCTTTATACTATCAAAAGCATAACCATAATTCTGACTTAAATATTTTATCTGATTAGCATTCAAGTTTAATGCTGTACTCATTTCTGTAAGTATAGAACTTACTTTGTTTTTTTTAGCTTCTAAAGCATCAGCATCGCTTATTTCAGCACCTAAAGCATTAAGATTTTTTATTCTTCTAGTTTCATCTTCTTCAGCTTTTTTTAATTCTTTTAAATAATCTTCATAAGTTTTAGTATGTTCTTTTACAGTATCAGATTTCTTTTTTATGGCATCTATAGATTTTTGATTAGCCTTCTGCTCTTTAGTTTCTAAATCTATTCCGTCCCTTGTCAAGGACTGCCTTAATTGCATGTTCTGATTTAAGTCATTTCTTTGTTTTTCTAATTGTGCTAATGTATCTTCTACTTTCTTTAATTCGTTATAATCAGATGAATTACCAAGATCTAGTTCTCTTTGTATATAATTATCATCAGCACCTATAGAATATAAAGACTGTTTCCATCCTTCGAAGGCTTTTTGATAAATCTTTCTTTGCTTTTCTAATTCTTTAATTTTTGATTCTATAGTTTGTATCTGAGTTGCTTCTTCTGCTGTTCTATAATCTTCAAGCTTCATAGTAGCAGAATCTATATATGTTATGCCGTCTAAAACTACTGTTTTTAAATTAGGATAAAGTCTAGTAAGCTTTTCAGTAACTTGATTTAATCTTTCTGTTGCCGCTGCATCAAGTTCTTTAGAACTTGCTAATTTTTGATACTCTTGAAATAAGCCCTGATTTTGAAAAGCATTATCGTTTAATTCTTTTGTACTGCTAGTGAGTTTTTGGGAGTTTTCTATTAATTGTTTATATTCTTGATTTAATTTATATGCTTTTAAAGCTAAAGCTCCAAGTCCTACTGTTAAAGCAGTTACAACTCCAACAGGGCTTGCAAGTACAACTGTATTAAAACCTTTCCAAACAGTGCTTAATGCTTGAATAGAACTTGCAGATGTTTTTAATGAGCCAATAGCACCTTTGAAATCATTAATTATTTTTTTAGTTTCTACAAAAGATTTTCTCAAACTTCCTATACCCTGCAAAGCGGGTCCCAAGCCAGCTGTAATTCCTATAATTCCAACTGCTGCCGCTTGCAAAGGAGCTGGAAGATTATTAAATGCTTTTATTAATGATGATATAGTTCTAATCGCATCATCAATTATTGGCACTAAAGTATCTCTAAATAATGGGATAAAGCTTTCGTTAATTAATGGAAGAGCATTATTGCCTAGCTCTATAACTAAAACACTGAGTTCTGCTTTAAGTCTTTCAAATTGTCTTGCCGCACCATCATCTATTTTTTTGAATGCTTCAGAAGCAGCTCCAACGCTATTTCTTACTTGATCCAAATAGTCTTTGAACTTACTTGCATTTTTACCAGATAAAGCTAAAACAGCGTTGCCAGCATCTACGCTGCTAAACATACTTGTAACTTCTTTTCCTGTTTTTTCAGCATAATCGCTCATCATTTGAAGAGCTTCTTGAAGATTGCCTCCTCCTGCTATAAAGTCTTTGAAGCTTTCGCCTGATATCTGTTTAAATGTTTCGTAAGCAACTGAACCTTCTTTATTAAGTTCTACTAAAGATTGTCTAATTTGTGTCGTTGCCACAGATGTAGGAACACCCTGAGCAGTCATTGCCGCAATAGCAGCTCCTATATCCTCAAACTGAACACCTATAGCAGAAGCTATTGGAATAACATTATATAAATTATTTGATAATTGTGTAAAATCAGTTTTACCTAATTTTACTGTTTGAAACATTATATCAGAGGCTTTTTGAGCATTTAATATTTCTGAGCCATAAGCATTAGTAACACTTGTTAATCCATCAACTGAAGTTTTTAAATCACTAACTCCAGCAATAGAAGCCTCTCCTGCTGTTTTTAAGAACTCAAATACATTTTCACGCGGTATGCCTGCAGATAAAGCTTGATAGAGTGCTTTTACTGTTTCTTCTGGTGCTTTACCTATATCCTTTGAAAAAGATAAAGCTTGATTCTTTAATTTCTCAAAACTTTCATTGCCTAACTCTGGAAGCAAAGTAAGAACTTCACGCATTCCATTATCAAACTCTATTGCTTTTTTAGAAGCGAGTCCCATTGCTGTGGTACTAGCAACTATTGGGACAGTTAAACTTTTGGTAGCTAAAGAACCAAAATTAGAAAAAGCCTTTCCTATTTTATTAAAACCTTTTTCTAAATCAGTAGTTCCGTCTTTAAGTTTGCCGAATGCTTCAATGGCTTGTGATGCATCA
Source organism: uncultured Brachyspira sp. (assembly GCA_934725655.1). Classification (GTDB taxonomy): domain Bacteria; phylum Spirochaetota; class Brachyspiria; order Brachyspirales; family Brachyspiraceae; genus Brachyspira. The sequence goes on along the minus strand of CAKVCJ010000001.1, from coordinate 16,745 downwards.
GCATATATACTAACATTTAAACTACTCATTAATCTTTAACTCCATATAGTTCCGCTATTAATTATCAATTGTAATGGTTTCTACTTCCCAAAGTCCTTGCTTTTCTCTTTTTATTTTCTTATTGCCTTCTTGTGTTTCAGTAATATTATCATCAAATGTTTCATATTGTATTATGTATGGCAATTTTAATGATGCAGTATAGTAAAGCATAAGCCTTTCAAGACTCATGCTCAGCATATACTCTTCTGTCCAGCCAAAACTGTTAGCTAAATGCGCCAACAGTTTTATTAACTCTATATTTAATCTTTTTTTTTATTTTCTTTTTTATCTTCTTTTTTAGGCTCAGTTCCTGCTGAGAAAAAGCAATCAAATATCATATTCATTACTTTCATTATTTGATCATAACTAAACTTATTTAAAATATCTTCCTTTGTAAGATCTTCATTAGTTCGCTTTATTACAGGTATTACAATATCATCTATTAGAAGCCCTATGTCTACTGATTCTCCAGCTCTTATGTTATTATGATATTCGTTAACTTTTAAAGCCACTTGTACTGGTACATCATTAACATTAATCTTATAATCACCCAATTTAGCATAAACAGCCTTTTTACTTGTAAACTCTTCTAAATCTATAATACTAACTTCCATTTATTATTCTCCTTGTTTATGGCTTTCTGAAGTGAGAGGTCCTATTATTGTCTCATCATCACTTACAGACTGCTCATCTTCATACCAAGCCAACTGCTCTCCGCTCTCCTGACTTCCTGATGTAGTAGCAGAGAAGCTTAATTTACCAATTAATACATCTTGCGATTTGTCAGCAGGGAAACTAAACTCTAAACCGCCTGATATTGAAGCTTGAGGTAAATAGATTCTTAATTCTTTACCTTCCGCATTTGTATTAACTATCATTATGCACTTAGGTTTAATAGTAGAACTTTTTCCTCCTGTAGTCATGCGAACCATTTTAGGCATTGTTCTTTGGTATGTAATAACTAAAGTATCAATGCTTGGGTATATATTATTATCTGTAATTTTTATTCCATTAGTTCCTTGTTTTTCATAGCTTGTCTCTTCTATTAAAACATTTCCTGTAGAGCTTTTCTTTTCTACTTTTATTATTGTCACATCGCTTCCATCTGCATTTTTAAATGGAACTTTTATCTCTTCGCCTCTTTTATATGTATCTGATTCTACTATATATGCCTTTGTTATTTCTGTTTTGCCGTCATAGGTGTTTAAATTATCTATACCTCCTCTTGCCATAGCATATTTCTCAAAGTTCACTTCCAAACTATCAAGAGTTACTTCCATTTTATGCTCTGTATTTAATGTAGTTACAACGCCTGCATTATCGCTTTCTATATCTGCAGTAGCCATAGCTTCTTTCATAGCAATGCTTCTTGCAGCTCCTATATCTACAAGTTTATCAAACCTATCCCTAATTATATATTTATTAATATCTAGTATTGACTATCTTTTATTTGTAATATATAATTACATATAATTTTAATAAAAAAGGGGATTCTTTATGAAAATAAAGATAATAAAAAAAATAATAAAGTTTAAAAATTCTAGAATAGGTGCTATGTATTGTTTTAAAAATTGTGATGTAAATGAGAATTAAGATATAATGCAAGAATTTACATACGAATATGAAGAACTAGAGTTTAATTTTAATGATGATTTTGTTTGGGATATTTCTAACCTTGATCTTGTAGAAGATTTATATAATTATTGTTATATCAAATTAAATTTGTATAACAATAATTATATCATTCTTTTTAATGAGATGCAAAATAATATTTTTTTAGATATTTGTAATGGGTATAAAGTATCCCAAATAAAATCAAAATATGATTATAAGGAAATAAATTTTGTATTTTCTATTATTATAGATTCTAATTTTTTTTCTAAAAAGAAAAAATTAGTAAATGACTACAGTGATAGTCTATTTTTTTATATTACTGATAAATGTAATTTATCTTGTATTCATTGCTATCGTAATAATAAAAATAATAATCAGAATAATAAAAAAATAAATTTTGTGTTATTAAAAGACTTTATTATTGATTTTTCTAAAAACGGAGGAAAATATATTACTATATCTGGAGGTGAACCACTCCTTTGCGATGAATTATATGATTATATAAATTTTATTGATAGTTTAAATATATCAATTACTATTTTATCTAATGGAATGTTTTGGAAAGAAAAATTTTATAATAGACTTGATATTTTAAGGAAAATAAATACAGTTCAAATTAGTTTAGATGGGTTTGATATATATAGTAATTCTCTTATGAGAAATGCTAATTCATTTGATTTAACTTTGGAAAATATTAATTGGCTCGTAGGTGAAAAAATTAATTTAATCATTGCTATGACTATACATCCACAAATAATTTTAAATGATAATAATTTTTTATCTCTAGTTTCATTTATAAATAAAATCAAAAATGATAGAGTATCATTTTCTTTTAGCAAAAAAATATTACCAAATTCTGGATTAATATTAAATAATAATGATTCAAAAAAATATTTAAATAGGATTGTTGAACTAGATAAAATTATATATCCTTATAATAACCTTAATAGAATATCAGTTTTTTATTCTAATTCATATGCTGAAGAAAATTGTGGTTGGGGTGGATTAACTATTGACTATGATGGAGAATTATATTTATGTAATAGAACTTCTGAAATAAAATCTATTGGCAACATAGAAAATCATACATTTAGTTATTTTAAAGATATAGCATATAATTCTTATAAATTATTAAATGTTGATAATATAAAACCATGTTCTAAATGTAATATAAGATACATATGTAATGGTGGATGTAGAATAGATCATTTAGATTTTAATAATTTATATAATCATAATAACTGTGATAGTATTAAAGATAAAATTTATAATAATATGATAGAATATATTAAGGTGATATATGAAATCTAAATTATATGAATTATTAATTATTTTTGAAAACAAAAATACTAAAATTTGTATACAAAAATATAGAAATAAAAACTCGGTAGGACCATTTACGAAATTAGAATTATCTAGTAATCTAGATAGTATGTTTGAAGATTCGCAAAAAAAAATAATATCTTATTTTTTTAGATTTTTATACCCTCTATCATTTCCTTTTTATATAAAAAATATTGATAGTATTACAAATAAAGTTCTTTCTAAAAGTGGATTAAAATTTTATAGAAAAACCAAATCTGGTTCTATAAAAAAAACTATATCCCCATATGATAAAGTAGTTATATCAAATATTGAATCTATAGATAGAATAGAATTTGTTAATATTTACATATATCCTGAAGAAAATAAAATCAAATTTAATGTTCTTATTAAATACATTAATACTAATTATTTTGTTTCTTTAAATGATATAGAAAAATTAATAATTTCAAATGATAATACTCTATTAAAAAGAAATATTAATGATGAATTAAATATAAGAAAATTATTACAGTTAGATAATGATTTTAATTCTATCTTTTTTAAAAAAGAATATCATGAATTTTATCATATTTTTGAAAAAGTACATAATTATAATAATATAAAAGTTAATTTTTTAAAATTAGAAAATACAAAAAAAAATAAATCAGTATCATATAAAAATAAAAATAATATAAAATGGTTTAATTTAGATAAAGAATCATTAGATGAATATTTAATAGAAACAATATTAAATAATTATATAAAGTTGAAAAAGTTTGATTTAGTTAATAATTTTTTATCATTAAGTTTTGAAAACGAAAACCATAGTACATTGTCTGAAAAAAAAGAAATTGTTTATGAATCAGAATTATTTAATGTACCTAAAAAAAGAAATGAAATTTTATTAAATAGTGTAGATAATAAACTATTAAGTTTAAATATGGCTTTTGAACCAAAATCATATCAGATTGATGGTTTAAAATGGATGATATCAAATTATAATTATATGTCTTCTTTTTTGTTATGTGATGAAATGGGACTTGGGAAGACTTTTGAAATATTAATGTTTATATTTATTACATCTAATTTGAAAAATGATAAAATATTAATATTAACTCCTGCAACTTTGATAAATAATTGGAAAAATGAAATACATAAATTTTTTCCATATAATAAATGTAAAGTTTCCACTGAGATTAATAATGATGCCAATATTACTATTTTATCATATGAAACAGCTAGAAATAAAATAAATTTATTATGTGATACTAATTATTTATATCTAATATTGGATGAGGGTCAAAAAATAAAAAATATTAAAACTAAATTATGGAATACAATAAATTCTATTTCATCTATATTTAGAATAATAGTAACAGGAACTCCTATAGAAAATGGAGTACAAGAATTAATATCACATTTGAAATTTATCAATAAAAATAAAATAGAATATATTACTAAATTAAATAAATTAATATCCAATGAATATTTTTCTAAACTATTAGAATCAGAAAAAGTCCCCCTTATAAAAGAATGTTTTAAAAATCAAATTTTAATAAGAAAAAAAGAAGATTATTTGGATTTACCTAAAATAAATTATCAAATTATAAAAATAGATATGGAAAAAGAACTAAAATATATTTATGATTGTATATTAAATATGTTTATTAAAAAAAATAAATTTAATAAATTTAAATTAGCTAATTTTTTGATTTTAGAACTTTTGCTAAGATTAAGACAATTATGTTCAAATCCTAACATGATATCCAATCAATTTATTAATTTAAATATTCCAAATGTTAATAAAAAAATGATAAAAACATTAGAATTATTAAAAGAAAAATCAAAAAAATCAAAAATAGTGTTTTTTGGAATTTTTATTGATACTTTAGATTATTTTTATGATTTTTGTATAAAAGAAAATATTGGATGTATTAAAATTACAGGAGATACAAATAATAAAGATAGAATTGAAAAAGTAAATATATTTAATAATACAGAAGATTATAGAATTTTCTTTTCAACATTATCATCTGGTGGAACTGGAATAAATTTAACTTCTGCTGATACTGTAATAATTTATGATTCTTGGTGGAATCCTGCAGTAGAAGAGCAAGCAGTATCGAGATTACATAGAATAGGACAATCTAAAGAAATAAATTTTATTAAAATAGTTTATAAAGATACTATTGAAGAAAAAATCATAGAATTATTGGATAACAAAAAATCTTTATTTAACTCTCTATATGATTATAAATTAAACTTAGATGATTATATGTTTTTATTAAAATAGTCGAATTATTTATTATAACTATTATGCCGTTCCAGCCAAGCCCTGCTATATGCATTACTTGCGATTTTGATAATGTTATTAAAACTCCATCACTATTATATTCAAAAAGTATTGTATTATTAGTGTCTCTAAAGATGCGTATCTTATTAGAATCTATTAAATGAAGTTCTTTTACTATATTAAAATTATCTCTAACAATTTCTACAAAACCATTCCCAACAAGTAATATTTGAGTTATTAAACTTTCTATAAATGATACAGATGTGCATTCATTGTTAGGAGCATCATGCAGTAGGCTATATAGAGGATGATTTATTGCTTTTATTTTATTATTTCCATCTCTTTTATATACAAATAACGGAAGAGTAGCTATACTTTCTGCTATTACTCTTACACATGCAAATACAGCAGAAAAAGTTAAAGCAGTATTTGGATTAACTGCTGATAAACTTTTATCTGAGCCTGCCAACAAAAAATTATTCAGTGAAGACTCAAAATCAGGAAAAAGCCATTTTTTTACTGTATTTCTAATATCTTTTATAAAAGCCATATAATTATAAAAAAATATAAGAAAATATAAGATTTTATATATTTATTATATTACAAGAACTTGAAGCCCATAATCTTTCTTTTTCTTTATTTTCATTATGAGCTCTATTACCATAACCGCCTTGTGTCTTCCAAGAATATTTTATATATCCGTAATCTTCTAAATTATTATGCTCTCCTTCATATCCTGCTACAACTATTTTACATGTATCTCTATATGCATTCTTTATACAAAAAGCATTAACTTCTTTTGCTATATCATAACTATCAATTCTATATAAAGATTTTTTTCTGCTTTTATCTGAATAAGGAGGATCAAAAAATATTCCTATATTACTTCTCCCAAAATCATCTTGCCAATAAGAACCTTCATTAAATAACCTTTTCCAATCCATACAAGTTATCTTTACATTTTCTAATATACTCTCTATTTGAGAAAACCATAAACTTAGCCTTTCTAATTTGCATCTCGTTACACTGTACGGATTAAAGACTTTAGTACATTTTGAATGAATGCCATTCCCTTTGATTAGACTTATACGTCCCTTTGTTATGCCATTATCTATTGATTTATAAACTTCTTCTATATCAATTTTATCTATTTCCATCTTGCCTATTTCCGAGCTTTTACAATATATCCAATATCCAGCAAGTTTTACATCATAATATTCATCATCTCTAAGCATATTTTCTAATAAAGTATCTTTATTTTTTACTATATAGCAAATACGCTGCCAATATAAAACTTGAGAGCTTGGATCACAGCATAATAAAGCCACTTCATGTGAAGCTTTTTTTAATGCTCTCCAAACATTAATTAGTAAACAATCTATATCGTTTACTATTTCATTATATAATTTATTAGGCTCTCTTTTTCTTGAAAGCAATACTGCTAAACTTCCAGCAAAAGGTTCAAAATATCTATTTACATCATTACCTATAAGCTCCCAAATTAAATCAGCAACAGAACTTTTACCTCCAAAATAACAAAAAGGAGCTTTTACCTTATGCGACTTTTTCATTATTAACCTCATAATCTTCATATGCTTTATTTATACGATTTACTGCCGTATCAAAATATTCATCATCTAACTCTATACCTATAAACTTTCTATTAGTATTAATACAAGCTATGCCTGTACTTCCTCCCCCCATAAATGGATCTAAGATAGTATCATTTTCGTTTGAAATTAATTTTACTATTCTCTCCATTAAAGCAACAGGTTTTTGCGTTGGATGCTGATATTTATATTGCTCTCTATTACAACGCATAATCGAAGTTTCTATTTTTCCTACTTTTACAGACTGAAATAAATTAACTCCTCTTTTTGCACCTTGATGTTTTCTTGCTGTTATTTCATATTTTCTTTTACTTTCATAATTAAACTCTTTAATTCCTGTTTCTATATATTTAATAACATCATCTTTATCCATGCCATTTAATGCACTTTTTAATCCTTTCCATATATCTATTATTCTATCTAATTTATTTTTATTAATTTGATATTCCAAATAATCAATATACTCTTTTCTTAAATTAGCATTCCCTAAACTACGAAAAGATATATCCTCATGTATTCTTAAAAAATTATTAAGATAATTTGAAGCATTTTCTTTTTCCCATACGGCAGTTTCCTTAAACTTAAATCCTAACTTATCTAAAATTAAGTTCCATCTAAAAAATGCATCTCCTCTTCCAAAAAAAGCTATCATAGAATTGTCTTTTACTAATCTTTTCCATTCTCCAAAAACAATATCTTCATTAAAAGGTATATCTAATCTATGCTTTAGATATAGATAAGGTGGATCTGAAACAACTGCATTTATAGAATTATCTTCTAACTCCTTCATAATATCTTCGCAATTACCTTTGATTAAAGTGCAATTACCAATAACTACCTTTTTCACTGTAAAAATCTCCTATATTTTTTATATATAGTTATAAATTATTATATTAGTTTTTATTAATAGAGATTTTTAATGAAAAAAATAAATAAGGAGTATAAATGCCTACTAAAGCTAAAAAAGCCCCAAAAAACGCCGAAAAACAAGCCTAAAAAAGCCGTAAAAATACCATCTCCTCCAGATTATTTTAGTGGATATTCTCTTAAAAAATGGAATGAACTTGCACCTATTTTTGCTGAAAAAAATATGCTGAATGAAGCTGATTTATCCGCTTTTGAACTTTTATGTATGCATTATGGAGATGCTATGTCGCTTTATGATGCCATGATTGAAGAAGGCGGTTCTATGGCTGGTTATTTATCTGAAAGAAACTCTCAGACTATGGGTGAATATTTAGCTTATCATAAAGCTATAACTGCATACTCTAAAATGCTTATTGAGTTTGGACTTACTCCTGCATCTAAAAAGAAAGTGCCATCTCCTGAGGTTGTAGAGGAGGATGATCCTCTTACTAAAATGATTAATAATTAAAATGTATACATACAATGAATATATAAATAATGTTATTAATAAAGAATTACCTGTTTGTAATTCTACTTTTTTATCAGTAAAAAGACATTTAGATGATATAGAAAAATCTAAAGATGATAATTATCCTTTTTATTTTGATGATGAAGAAGCTAAACGTCCTATTACTTTTATTCAATCTTTAGTACACACAAAAGGTGAGTGGGCTAATAATAAAATTATACTTGAGCCTTGGGAACAGTTCATTATAGCAAGTATATTCGGTTGGAGGAGAAAAGAAAACAAATTAAGAAGATTTAAAAAGGCTTATATTCAGGTAAGCAGAAAAAATGGAAAAACTACTTTTGCATCTGGTATTGGTAATTATTCATTCTTTTGCGATAAAGAAGCTGGTGTTGAAATATATTATATAGCAACAAAAAAAGATCAAGCTAAAATTGCATGGAGTGAAAGCGAAAGACAAATAAGAAAAGCAAAAGCCTTAAACAATGAAGCTATTACATATAAACAAACATCTACTATTATAAAAAAGAAAGATACAGCCTCAAAATCAAAACCTTTAGGTAAAGACAGCACAACAGAAGACGGACTAAATCCTCATTTAGTTATAGTAGATGAATACCATGCTCATCCTGATAATGAACTTTTAAATGTTCTTGAATCTGGAATGGGAGCAAGACGTCAGCCTCTTACTTTCATTATTACAACTGCTGGTTTTGATAAAACTTCCGTATGTTTTTCTGAATATGAATATGCTAAACAAATATTACAAGGTTCTCTAAATAATGATGAATACTTTTGCATAATATATGAACCTGACAGCATAAAAGATATTTGGATATTTATGAGTGAATATAAAGAAAAATTAAATAATAATGAGGATACAAAAAAACAAGAAGAGATTATTAATAATATTATTTTTCAAGCTAATCCTAATCTTAATGTTTCTGTAAAGAATAGTTATTTAAAATCAAGACTATTTGAAGGATTAGATAAACCTGTACAGAGAACAGATATACTTACTAAAAACTTAAATGTTTGGACTCAGGCAAGCGAAGTTTGGATTTCATCTGACAGATGGCTTAAATCTTATTTACATCAAAATATAAATATAAATGAATTAAAAGGAAAGAGAGCTTGCATTGGATTAGATTTAGCAACTACAAGAGATATAGCCGCTTATGTTTTATGTTTTGATTCTATTGATAATGATCCATATATACTTTTGCCTCGCTTTTTTATGCCTAAAGAAAATATAAGGCAACGCTCTAAAGAGGACAGAGTGCCTTATGAATTATGGGCTTCGCAAGGTTTAATTACTTTAACAAATGGTGATATTATAGATTTTGATATTATAGAATCTTCAATATTAAAAGATGCGAGAGATTTTGAAATTATAGAAATAGCTTATGATCCCTGGAAAGCTATTGAAATAATAACTCACTTAGAAGCTGAAGGCTTTAAAATGACACAAATTAGACAGTCTTTTGCAGTCGGAGGTTTGTCTGAAGGTACTTCTTTATTTGAAAAAACTATAGATGAACGCAAACTTTTACACGGCAATAATCCTGTGCTTAATTGGATGATAAGCTGCTGTGAAGTGAAAACAGACGGAAGAGATAATTATCTTCCTGTTAAACCTGATAGAAGAAGAACATATAAAAGAATTGATGGAGTTGTAGCTTCTATTATGGCTCTTCATAGAGTAATTAAAAATCACTTTGAAGATACAAAAAGTATTTATGAAAATCAGGGAGTATTTAGTTTATAATCTTGGTACTTTATATATATAAAGTACCAATTAATAAATAATTAAAAAAGATTCACGATACTTTCAAATTGTCTATTTCTGTTTTTGTTTTTATTATATAATAACCTAATAGATCGTTTATTTTTTCTCTTGTTTCTTTTCTCATCATTCTTGATGATAATTCTAAAAAATCAGCATAATTATTTATAATATCATCGCTTGTATCAGTATCTACTCTCATGCTGTATACTCTGAATGAAGATGTTATTTTTCCATCTCTATCTTTATCAGTTCTTAATATTTCCTCATTATTAAAATCAACTTCTGCATTATAACTATTCAAATCAACATTTAATTTATCATTACTTAATAACTCTCTTATTGCTTTTGTAGCCTCTTCATTATTATTTTTTATTACTTCTAATTCTTTTTTTAATTGTTTATTCATTTTTAATTACCTCTTCTTTGCCGAAGGCACGCAGTCGCGTAATTATTTATGTGATGACAATAACTCTGTTCCAAAAGATAGCAAGTTCTTTTCCTCAAAAAGTTATTTTTTCGCTTATTTAATAAAAAATAATGGGGCTTTTAAGAAGCCCCATTATTTCTATTAAAGTCCTTTCATAAGTAGTTTACATCCTTCTATATTATTCTTAATGCATTCTTTTAATTCTTTATAATCTGATATAGTATCTTTGTTATCATCAAGCATTTCAATTAAAGATTCAAAGCGAGTTATTGCAGAACTATATTTACCTTCTTTTAATAAGTCTGAACCTTGCTTATAATCAATCAAAAATAATGTTAAGTTAATCATGTTATTTACCTCTTCTTAATTATTTATGTGATGACAATAACTCTGTTCCAAAAGATAGCAAGTTCTTTTCCTACAAAAATACAACTTTTTTCTACACAAAATATTAAAATGTGTATTTTATTAATTTTTTAAAATATAAAATACCATAATGCTAAAAAGGAGTTTTTAATATTATGGATTCAAGAAATAGTGTTTCAATTAATTTTAATCAAGACTTATATAGATGGATTGTAAAGATGGTGAATGATAGTAAATCAAATCCATTTAATTATTCTAATTCTACATTTGGAGGATTTGTTCAGGCTTGCGTTGCAAAAGCTAAAAAAGAGTATGAAGAGAAAGGCAGTGAAATGCAAAAACTAACTAAAAGAGTTGCTATTGTTGAAAAAGAAGTTAAAAGAATTGATGAATTAGAAAATAGAATTAAAGAATTAGAAAAATAATTTGATACCCCTTAATAAAAAAGTTGTCGCCATACATAAAAGACTCCCCACTCGTTGCACCACTTAAAAGTCTGTAGAGATTTTACTCACCCCCCACCAAGTAAATATAAATTAGTTATAATTTATATAATAAAAAATCTAAAAAATATTTAATTTTTATTTGAAATAATGTTGACATTTTTTCAAGATATGCTATAATATTATTAATCCTAATAAAAGGAGGTACTTATGATCGAAGTGATTACTTTGGTCACTAAGGTTATAGAGCTTTCGACGGCAATTATAACTTTAGTAATAGTTCTGAAAAAGATTGAATAATCTGATTTAGAACTGACCAAAGGCGGGGATTCGTCCCCGTCACTTCACATAAGTATATTATATAAAAATAATATGAGGTGTCAAGTATGAATCTACAAATTATTAATATAATATTGAGTTTAATATCTACTGCTCTAATGATTGTAGTAATAGTTCAATTAAATAAAAAAAGAAAGTAGGAAATAATATGGAAATAAAGAACAATAGACATGGCGGTGCTAGAACTGGTGCTGGAAGAAAAAAGAAAGAAGATAAAAAAACAAGTTATAGAATATCATTCAGATTAAATGAAGAGGAGAATAGTATACTTGAAGAAGTAGCGAAAGAAAAAGGAATGAGCATAGGACAATATGCTAGAAAATGTGCATTAGATAATATAAATAAGGTGTTGCGATAATTCTTGTTATCGCAACAATAATTTAATTAATATATTCTACCATAAGTTTTTTTATATATTTACGTACGCTCATATTATTTTGTTTAGCTAATCTTCTCAATAGTTTATACTCTTTATATTTTAATCTACAAACTATAAATTGTTTTTTCATTGTTCTACCTCCAAACTTCTTAAATATATTCCTGTTATAGCTATAGAGCTATGATTTAATGCCTGTCTAATTAATTCTATATCTTTTGTTTTTTTATATAAAGTTACTGCAAAATAATGTCTTATATCATGTATAGAATATGATGCTTTTATTTTACCTTGCTCATATAAACGCTTCGAGCTTCTATAAAATACATTACGAATAACTTCAGAGCTTTTATTTTTGAAAGGAGCATCAAAAGAGAGATTATTCTTTTTCAATTCTTTAATAGCTTTATCTGTTACTTTCCAACTTATTTCTTTTCCTTTTGAATATGAATAATATTTATTGTTTTTTATTTCAAGTTTAGATAAAGCACCAACACGTACTCCGCACTCTTGTATAAATATAACAGCTGTTTTTACAAGAGGATCGGATATATCTTTTATAATAAGCTCAATTTCTTTTTTAGTAGGTACTTCAAGCCTCTTTTTATTTTTCACTGGCGGACGTGTCGTTGTGCCACGAAAAGGATTTTTAATAAATGGGTATCTTCTCTCTAAAAATGAGAAGAAAGAAGAACAGGAAGATACTAATGCTCGTATACTCAAATTAGAAAGCTCACTTGAATTGACTTCTGTTATAAAGTCATCAGCTTCTCTTGCTTTAATAAATAAAATATTTTTATTATTCATACGGCAATACTCTTCTAGTTTATTAAGTCCATTTTTATATTGTCTTTTTGTATGATTACTTTTTGTCTTTGAGCATTGCTTAAAAAAGTTTTCTTTTTCTGTTTCATAATCTATCTGCTTAATGAGCTGCTCTTCTTTCATATAGTCAAGTATATTTAAATAATTAGCTTGCTTAATAAGAAGTTCGGCTTGCTCTTATGTTATAACATTATCATTTTTATTAAATGTAATAAGTTTATTATTCTTTTTAGCATGCATTTTTACACCTATTGCGATAATATTTATTATCGCAACACCTCCTTATCTATATATTAGACTTTTTAGCCCACAATATATAAAAAGAATATAAACTTTTATAACTTTAATAACTTTAATAAAATACTTTAATTTTAGATTTAGCTTTTTAATTATTAAGTATTGATTTATTTTCTTAAAATTACTTAATATTTTGTATTGACAAAATAAAATATTTTTCTATAATAAGTGTACCATATATAATAAAATTAGGGGAGTGGGACACTTGAAAGCATTAGATCTAATACCAAAACTTATACTTGCTGGATTTGAATCTGATAAAAAAAAGATAGAAGATATAGCTACTATGATGATTAAATATTTTAGGAAAGACTATATTGAAATATCTAATGAAATAAAGAATATATTATTATCCAATATATCAGGCTCTAACTATATTAGAAAAGTTGATAATATACCAATCCCAATAGATAGAGATACAAGACTTTCTCTTCTAAAGGTGGAAACATTTAATAATATAGATGATCCTATTTTAGATAAGTTTTCTATGAAACAATTACAAGACTTTATAAATGAAAGAAATATAATGAATAAGTTTATAGATGAGGAAATAAAACCTAGTAATAGCATATTGTTATATGGACTACCTGGGGTTGGTAAAACTTATATAGCAAAATGGCTGTCTAATAAGCTAAAATTACCTCTTGTTAGTTTAGATTTAGCTACTTCTATTTCAAGTTATTTAGGACATTCTGGACAAAATTTAAAAAATATATTTGATTATGCTAAAAATACAAACATAATATTATTTTTAGATGAATTTGATTCTATTGCTAAAAGGAGAGATGATATATCTGATTTAGGAGAATTAAAGAGGTTGGTTAATATACTACTTAAAGAATTAGAAAATTTTTCTTTATCATCTATTATAGTATGCTCTACAAATTATCCAGATTTATTGGATAAAGCTATATGGAGGAGATTTGATATTACTATTAATATCCCTATGCCGTCAGAAGAACAAAGAGAAGAATTAGTTAATAGGCATTTAAATAAATATATAAACGAAATAGATAAAGATATATTGTCATTTCTTGTTAGTAATACGTTAAATATAAATGCAGCAGATATATGCAAATTATGTGAAAATATAAAAAGACAAAGAATAATATCTGAGGATAAGACATTAGATATAATATCCTTAATTGAATTATCAAAAATAATAGACTCTAAAAACATAGAAATAAAAAAGAAACTATGCAATATATTAAAAATAAAGTTTCCTAAATTATCCATAAGAGATATTGCTTTATATACTAATATTGCAAAAACATCTGTAACTAGATATTTAAAAAAATAACTTGGAGATAAAATATGTCTGATAAAAAACCTATAATTGCTTTTGGAGAATCTTATAGTGAACCATTGGAAAAAAGTCTAGGCGGAGGAGATAAAAAAAGACCGCATGAATATGGAGAAGCTAGGGAAAACATATTAAAGAATATAAGCTGTATAAGGGAATCAATAGAAACAAAAAAAGAAATATTTTTAGAAGAAAAAATATTATGTATAAGAATGGAACCTGATTTTGAAGCTAAATCATATATGCCTAATTCTTTTATATATAAAATAGATAATACTGATATCGTAGGTGGAAGAAAATTTATCATAGATGATAATAATAAGTCAAAGCTATATTTTTTAAGAACAGATATTCAAGGTATAAATAATATATATGAAGTAGTAAAAAATAATAGAGAAGGTAATAATAAATCTTGGAGAGATGATATATGTTCGATACATTCATTAGATTTATTAAAACCAGAAGAAAAAATTATGGGCTTTAAAGATGATTGGAAAAACGGAAATATAGAAGTAATATTACATCCTCTCGATAGAGAATATAATGATATGATGAATACTTTTTATAATATAATAGGTATGTCAAAAGATAAGATGAAAATAAAGCATTATAATAATAGCTATACTTTTATTAGTTTAAATTGCTCAATAGAACATATAGAGAAGATAAAAAAATATAATCCTTTAAGATCTGTACATCCATTAGGCAATATAAAAATTATTAATAGCAATATAGAATCTAATATAAATATTAATTCTATTTCTTTATTCGAAGATAATAAAAAATCAAGTATATTAGTTGGACTCTTTGATGGTGGGATAAATGAGAATAATAGGTTATTAAAAAATTATGTTACTGCACATAACCCTATTGAAGATCCTGTTAATGATGATTATATGAAGCATGGAACAGCCGTTTGCGGTGCTATACTATTTGGAGATCTTAATAATATATCAAATACTTTGTTGGTTCCTTCAGTTTCTGTAGAAAGTTATAGAGTATTACCAAATAATAAAACAGATATAGAATTATACGATACTATTGATATAATAGAAAAAGTTGTAGAAGAAAATAAAAATATAAAACTTTTTAATATATCTTTTGGTCCAGATGGTGCTATTATAGATGATGATATAAATAGATTTACTTATGCTTTGGATAAATTGACTTATGGCAATAGTAAAAATGATAAAAACTTCATAAATCCTCTATTTGTAATTGCTGTTGGGAATGACGGGAATAAAGAAGAGCCATTTAATAGAATACAATCTCCATCGGACATGGTTAATGGACTTGGTATAGGAGCTTATACATATATAAATGATAAAAAAGAAAGAGCAAACTATAGTTGTGTAGGACCAGGAAGAGAAGGCGCTAAAATAAAACCTGATATTTTGGAATTTGGTGGAAGTTCAGAAAATCCTTTTCTACTATTAGATAGTAACTCAGACAATTTATTTGGAGCAGCTGGAACTAGTTTCGCGACCCCACTTGTTATAAATAAAATAGGAAGATTAATGGCTAGTTCAGCTTATATAACTCCACATTTAGCAAGGGCTCTTCTTATACATAATGCTGAAAATGAAAAATATGATAATAAATTATATGGACATGGTTTTAATATTGAAAAAGTAGAGGATATATTAGAATGTGAAGATAATAGAGTAACTATATTATATTCTGGTGACATTTTATCAGGCAAGACTGTAAAATTACCAATATTTTCTCCAAATATAGATTTATCTGATGGCAAAGCAAACATAACTTGGACTATAGCTACTATAGTTGATACTTATGCTAATGATACTGATGCTTATACTAGTAGCTGTATAGAAGATACTTTTTATCCACATAGTCATAAATATACTTTTAAGAAAGGTAATAAAAATAAAATATGTGATATAAGAAATAAAGAAGAAGCTGAAAATTTAATTTTAGATGGTTATAAAAGATCAAGTATACCAGTATCAGAATCATCTAAAAAGAAGAAAGAGTCCGAGTTAAAAAATAAAGATTTAAAATGGGATACTATAATAAAAAAGAAAAAATCAAAATTATGCCAAAATATATGTGAACCTTTTTTAACATTGCATGCTATAGGTAGGAATGATTCAAAATTAAATACTACAAAATATTTTGCTATTATTACTATAGAAATAGAAAAATATAATGGTAGTTTATATGATAATATATTACAAAACTATAATTATTTAAAAGCTATAGAAATCAGAAATATAGAACGTATTATGATAAAAAATAATAAAAACTAAGGGGCTGACCCAGATAACTAAAATTTATTAAATTTTAGTTATGAAACACAGTAAATTAAGTAAAGAAAAACAAT